>DAIEST010000014.1 GCA_027346125.1 Leptospirillum sp.
GGTTAATGTCTTGAAGCATTATCGCATAAAGACTTCCTGGTGACACCCGACCAAGCCTTTCGGGACTCCCGTAGCATAGCCGAAATTCCAAAGTCATTCCGTGACAGGAGGCACCGGGAACCAGCGCGGAGGTCCAGGAGAAGCGAAACCACTAAGGAGGAGGAACCCTTTCATCAGACTCTTGGGTTACCGGATCCTCACCCGTCGATGTCGGCAATCTCGCGCACCACTTTTTGCCACTCGACCTCCGCGTTGCGCCCCGTCTTCCCGAATACTGCCGCCAGATGACTGATTTGCGTGCCCGTCAGCTGGGCTTCCAGTTTTTCTCCGTCAGCGGTCAGATGCAGTTGCTTGAATCGGGCATCATGGAGTGCCGGACGGATCGAGACGAGTTTCATCCCGATCAATTGCCTCAGGGGTGTGTTGAGCGCCTGCTTGCTGACAGAAAGAATTTTCAGCAAGCCGTTCACGGTGATGTCCGGATTCCGGCCTACGAAATACAGTATCCGGTGATGAACGCGTCCCAGACCTCGCTGTTCAAGAATCTGGTCGGGTTGGGCAGTAAAGGCGCGATAGGAAAAGTAAAAGAGTTCAATGGATTTGCGAATCTCGTCCTGGCGCGTCGGGTCAATCATATTGACATTATATTCCAGATCATAGTAGGATTCATATAGGTCAACATCATTGATCTATATGGAGACGGACATGCCTGAAAAACTTGGACTCTCGGTCCGTATGCGCGATCTTCATGCTTCACCGATTCGGGAAACCCTTTCGGTCATTGACAGGCCGGGAATGATCTCCTTCGCGGGAGGATTGCCGTCACCGGAAACCTTCCCGGCGATGGAACAGATTCCGGGAGATTGCTTGCAATACGGATCAAGCGAGGGAGAGAGGGATTTAAGGACATGCATTGCCAAGAGGCTCGGAGCCTTCGGCTTGTCCTGCTCTCCCGAGCAGGTACTCATTGTGTCCGGCTCTCAGCAGGGAATCGATCTGGTCGCCAAGCTTTTCATCGATTCCGGAACTCCCGTAGCGGTCGAATCGCCGACCTATCTTGCCGCTTTGCAGGTCTTTCGATACTTTGGTGCCCGCATGGTGGCCATCGACTTGCAACAGCCGGAAAGATCCATTTCTTCGAAAAACCGGCCGGCGTTTGCCTACGTGATTCCCACTTTCCAGAACCCGACGGGTCACTGCTATTCTTCTGCCGAGCGGGATACCCTGGCCCATCTGTGTGATGAAGCCAGGGTTCCGGTTTTCGAAGACGACCCCTATCGGGATCTGGTCTACGACGACTGCGTTCGGACCCCCGTTTGCGCCCGGCTCAAACGGGCCCACTGGATCTATCTGGGTTCGTTTTCAAAGATCCTGGCGCCTGGGTTGCGCCTGGGATTTCTGGTAGCGTCGCCCGAACTCATGCCGTATCTGATCCGTCTGAAGCAGGCCGCTGACCTGCACAGCAATCGTCCCGGCCAGCGGTTCGTCCTGGATCAACTGCAGAACCCACAGTTCGAAAAACGGATAGAGCGTATCGCGGAATTCTACCGTTCGAAGCGTGACGCCTTCGGGAAAAGTCTTGACCGGCACTTGGGCCGCCAAGTCGTCTGGCAGACACCGGCAGGAGGACTGTTCTTCTGGATCAGACTGCATCGGCCGATCGATTCCCGCACCCTGCTTCCCTTGGCGATTCAACGGGGCGTCGCGTTTATGCCGGGCGAATACTTTTTCCCGGAAGGACAGGAAGAACATGGACGATTGAGGCTCAATTTTTCGCACGCGTCCGAAAAAGAGGCAGACGAAGGGCTTCGGATTCTTGCCGAACTGATCGGCGAATGACCGCTCTCCGCCCCGAAGACTGGACAAATCCCTGCGAATATCGTTCTCGGTTCTCCCGAAGCGGGATCGTAGCCCATCAAGAGAATAAAGGACAAAGAGCCTTTCGCGGAGCCGGATCCGCACGGCCTGTCACCCCGGCCCCGATGAAGAACTCCCCTATACAATGATCTCCAGATGCAATAGAATGGAAGAAGAAAAAGAAATGTGGGCATTTGTGCAGTCATGGATGTCCCATGACACAGGGGAACGCTCCTTTCCTGAGCGGCAGTGGCATCATCAATGGAGGCATATCTAGTGGGTCAATTCCCCTCCACGCGGAGAGGACCGCCCGTTCATCTGTCATGATCAGTCTCGTCAGTCTTTCAAAACATTACCCATCAAAGACCCTCTTCGACAACCTGTCACTGAAGATCAGCCTGAAAGAGAGAATGGCGATCGTCGGCCCCAACGGAGCCGGAAAGTCCTCTCTCCTGAAAATGATCGCAGGTCTTCTTGAACCGGATTCCGGTCAGGTCGTTCTTCCGGTCGGTGCCCGAATCGGCTACCTGCCTCAGGATCTTGAGATCGTCTCGGATCGGACCTCTGTCCACGAGGTCGTCGGAGGAGACGCCGCACTCCAGCGAATCGAAGACGAAATGCAGGAACTTGAAGAAAGGATGTCCCGGCCCGACTCCATGTCAGACAGCGAGATGGATCGGCTTCTGACCCGATACGGCGATCTGCAGACCCGTTTCGCCTCCTCCGGAGGGTTCGAGCAGGAGGCGAATGCCCGAAGAATCCTCGCCGGGCTCAACTTCTCCCCCGCACAGATGGACACGAAGGTCTCCCAGCTTTCGGGAGGCTGGCGCATGAGGGTCGCATTGGCCCGCACCCTCATCACCCAGCCGGAAATCCTTCTGCTCGACGAGCCGACCAACCATCTGGACATCCCCTCCATCGAGTGGCTGGAAGAGTTCCTCATCCAGTTTCCCGGATCGGTTCTCCTGATTTCGCACGACCGGACATTCATGAATCACGTCATCAACGGCGTCATCGAGCTTCTCCATGGGAGAGCCACCGTATACCACGGGAACTACGACACATATCTGACCCAGCGGGAGGCCCAGCGGGAAGCCCAGGAAACAGCCTACGAACGGCAACAGCAGGAAATCGCCCGCATACAATCGTTCGTCGACCGCTTCCGGGCAAAAGCCAGCAAGGCCACCCAGGCACAGAGCCGCCTCAAGGCATTGGACAAAATCGAGCGGATCGAACTGGACTCCGACGAAAAAACGGTCAAATTCAAGTTTCCGCAGCCTCCCCGATCCGGAAACATTGTCATCACCCTGAACGACATTACAAAAAGCTTCGCGGAACGGTTGATCATTCCCCCCCTGGACTTTGTCCTGCACCGCGGATCGAAGATTGCCCTTGTCGGACCGAACGGGGCCGGAAAATCGACACTGCTCAGGATCATGGCCGGTGTCCTGAAGCCGGACAGCGGAACATGCATGCTGGGAACAAATGTGACCATGACCTACTTTGCCCAGCACCAACTCGAAACACTGGACCCCCATCATACCGTCCTCGAAGCCATGGAGGATGCGGCCCCCGACACGGAGTCCCAGACACGCATCCGAAGTCTCCTGGGCGCATTCCTCTTCCGGAAAGACGAGGCCTACAAAAAAGTTTCCGTCCTGTCGGGAGGGGAAAAAAGCCGTCTCGCCCTCGCCAGGATGCTGCTCGTCCCCTCAAACTTCATTTTGCTGGACGAACCGACCAACCATCTGGATATCGCTTCCAGGGAATGTCTCGAGAACGCCCTGTCCGCCTATACGGGGACACTGGCCTTCATTACCCATGACCGGCATCTGATTGAAACAATTGCCACCGATATCCTGGAAGTCACCCCCGGACGGATCCTCCCTTACCTGAATACCCCTTACCATATCTACCTCGAAAAAAGGAAAGCGGCCAACCCCGTCCAATCCGCCGACCCGGTTCCCGTCACAGGAAAACGGAACGCCAGTTCTTCCCCGGCAGCAAACAAACCCGATCCATCCCGGGAAGACAACGATCTGGTGCGGAAAAAAATGGAGCGGATCGAAGCCGACATCGAAATCGTCGAGAAAACCCTTGAAAACCTGGCGGAAGAGCTTGGGAGTCCACGATTTCTGGGCAATCCGGACTACAAGCTGAAAAGCGAAAAAAAGAAACTGGAGCAAAAAATTGAAGAAGCCCAGCGCCGGCGCGACGCATTGACCAAAGAATGGGAAAAGGAAGCCAGCCGGCTACCTGCCTGAACCGGGATTTTTCATCAACGCAAGACAGGAGAAGTCATGAAAAAGGCCCTTCCCCGGCTGGAAATCGATGGAACACCGGTAACGGTCTTCTACCACAAGAATTGCTCTGACGGATTCGGGGCGGCATTTTCCGCATGGAAATCCCTCTCCGGCCGAATTCCCCTCAAACTGATTCCGGTTTCCTACGGAGATCCCCTCCCCGCATTTCCTCGCGATGAGATCGTCTACGTCGTGGATTTCTCCTTCGGTCCGGACAATGTCATCGACCTCAGAAAGCAGAACAAGAGAGTCATCATCCTGGATCACCACAAAACCGCCTTCGAACGGATGACCCCCCGGTTTCCGGACGATCCGGACATCTACTTCGACATGGATCATTCAGGCGCAGCAATCAGCTGGGCTCACTTCCACCCGGACACACCTGCCCCCAACC
>DAIEST010000045.1 GCA_027346125.1 Leptospirillum sp.
CCCGAAACTGTTGGCGGTGGATTGAAGATTTGACGCCGTCAGCCACCGCAAGGCGATCTTGGCAAAAATCATGTTGACCGATTTTCCCAACGCCTCCGTCACAGAAAGATGCAACCGATCCCGCCTGGGGTTTTCCCTCCAATAGGAAGGCCCGATACAATAGAGACACCCATGAAAATAGATATTTGTTTCGGGACTGATCTTTCGATGAACGAGCGCATCGTCCGTCGTAACGACTTTGAAAAGGCTGGCCGCGGGATACGTGGCCCGCTGGACCAGAGAGTTGTCCGTCTCTCCCGAATGGCTTCCGTAGAAAGCCAGGAGATCTCCCGTCGGAGGATCGACAGCCACGAACATCCCGTATGGCACCCTGTTCCGCTGGACAAACTTGGCCACTTCCCTCTGCAGGGAGGGACGCACCGTCCAGACAACCTCATAGCCGCCATCCAGCATCATCACATAACGATCACCCTGAATGTCCTGGAACGAAGGAACAAACATCCGATCCAGAACAGGACCGGTGGGTGTCATGTGAACGACCGGAATTCCGTCCTTGGTCAGCAGATCCGGACGGAACAGGGAGGTCCCCCATGTGCCGATCATTTTCGACGAAGGGTTCTGGAAAAAGGTGGGCTCGGTGTTTGCAGATGTCAGGACAGGTCCCGGAACGGTATTTGCTGATGCAGAGTGATTGCTGTTTTTTGCCCAGGAACGGCTGATCTGCCAGAAGGCTCCAGGTCCCGAGAGCCCAAAAAACGAAACGAGCAGCATCAGGGAAAAGATTCGTTTTCCCAAAGTCCAGGCGATTGGATTCCGAAGGAAATGAAGGACTGACTGGATCCGTTTCACGGCGTCCCCTGTTTTGGCAGCTCTTGAAAAAGTGGCCCCCGGACACAGATCCGATGGACTACCCCTTGTAAACGGTAGGGTGGAGCGATTCTATATCGAATATGAAGCAATGACAAGAGAAAACATAAGTGCTTTTCGTCAATCGATGAAAATAGTCTTCGCCTTCCCCTCCGAACGGTGGATTGAAAGATTCACAAAAGCCTTCCCCTGGGCAAAAACAGGCACATTTTTAAAGCTGATCCCGGAAAGCGTCCCCGGCAAGACAGGATCTCCTCCGACCAGGGATCCACTGTCAAATCGAAAACCTCCCAGCGTCTGGAGCACCAGGAACAGCGACGCAACGGACCATGCCTGGGGAGAGCACGAGGTAGGATAGGAAAACGGACCTTCACCATCTTTTCGGTCGAAACCGCAATAGAGTTCAGGCGGACGCTGATCACGGAAGAAGCGAAGACCGTCAAGGTACCCCGCAGACAGCTTTTCGACCGACCGGCTCAGTCCATGGCGGGACATTCCCCACAGGATCAGGGCGTTGTCATGAGGCCAGACCGATCCATTGTGATAGGAGACCGGATTGAAGCGGACTTCCCGATTTCCGAGGGTCCGGATCCCCCATCCGGAAAAAAGGTCCGCTTCCAGCAGCGACCTTCCCAGAAGACCTGCCGTACGGGAAGAAGCCAGACCGGACAGGAGAACATGTCCGGCATTTGAACTCCTGACGCGGCAGGGCTTCAGCGCACCGTCCAGTGCCAGCGCAAACGTCTTCAGTTCCGGCACCCAGAAATCCCTGAGAAACGACTTTTTGAGTTGTACGGCCAACGTACGACAGGAATTGGAGAAACGCGCATGACCAAGATGTCGGGCAATCGTTGCAAAAGAGTCATAGGCCCAGTAGAGATAACTCTGCACCTCTGCAAGAGCAATGGGATGGGGGGCCAGTTCTCCGTCTGCATGAAACACGGAATCTTCAGAGTCTTTCCATCCCTGCTGGATCAACCCGCCATTGGTATCGCCCCGGTAAACGAGAAAACCGGTCCGGGGGTCCACTCCATAACGCTCAATCCATGAAAATGCTCTTTCCACAACCGGCCAGAGCTCCTCCAGAAAGGAGTAGTCTCCCGTCCGGTTCGCATATTGGGCAGCCAGGACAAGATACAACGGAGTGCTGTCCACCGATCCGTAATAGCGTCCGAACGGAACCTCATTGGTCCGGGCCATCTCGCCCGTACGCATTTCATGAAGGATCTTGCCCGGTTCGGCTGCCCGGAAGGGATCCGTCCGACGGGCCTGAAGTTTTCCCAGGAACAGGAGAATCGTCCGGGAAAGCGCGGGATAGGCCCACAATGTCGACAGGCCAGTGATGATCGCATCCCTTCCAAAAACAGTCGAGAACCATGGAAGACCGGCATAGGGGATCAGACCTTCCCGGGAAGGGGTGCAAAGGATCCGAAGATCCTGAATCGCTTGACGGAAACATCGATCGATAAAGGGGTCGGAAGAAATCACCTCTGGCCAGCTCATCTCAAATCTTCGGTACCCGGACTCCCTGCCCCGAATGATTTTATCGACACTGGAGAAATGCACAGACGGGAAATCAGGCGACAGAAAGCGTTTCTTGCGCCGACTTTCCTGAAATCGGACCTGAAAAAGGAATGACAGGCTTTCTCCCGGTTTCAGGGAGAGGACCCATGACCACCTCGATCGATCAACTTTCTCCGGCGGTGGACCCTGGACCGAGATTCTCGTCTCCCTCTCCACGGAATCCTCTCCCAGATAGCGATAGATCGAAGAGCGATCCCTGTTCTCCCATTCGACATGCCGGGCAGAAGAATCGACACGTCGCATGCCCCTCACTTCGAAGAGGTCCATGAAATCGCAATCCATCTCCCAGCTAAAAGGCACCTGGACAGGATAAGGACTTCCGTTCTCAAGAGAACATCTCTCGACGAGCCCGTCTTTTTCCAGCACTCTGATCTGGCTCAGGGAAAGACGAACAACGTGCCGGTGCCCGGAAGGGTCCCCCCGTTCCAGAAATGTGATGACGGGAAGAATCCGGTGAATCCTGTCAAAGAACGGCTCCCGCCGACCCTGCGCCCATAATGGGACCGGCTGGATCTCCAGAACCCGGCAGGACCATCTGGACAGGAAACGCATTCCGCGCCAATACAATCCGTGGTGAGGAGACACCTCCACATCAATATCCCCTGAGGGAGGCCAGACACCGAAATGATCCTCATTCTTGTGAATGACATCGGAAGCGTTCAGTACCTGGAGGGGATGAATCTCATAGGGGAGTTGTTCCAACGAAACTCCTCAGGCAAAAGCCTTGTTGACAGGGACGCCTTCCCGCTTTGAATTTTACAGGAAAACCGGGTAGAATCCCGGCGAAAGCGGACATCGTTGTCAATAATAGTTGGAACGGGAAGCGAAAGCGACTCCAAACCCCAGGGATTCGGTGACATCAGTCGGATTCCCAGAAAAAAACTGCAGGAAACAAATGGGATCCAAGACGCTCAACAGCATGACCGGATTCGGGGAACACATCACCTCCCCGCCGATTGAAGGGTATCGCATAACGGCCAAATCCCTCAATCACCGCAACCTTGAGGTCCAGCTCAGTCTGCCTCGCGAATGGGACCATCTGGATCTGGGAATCCGCAGGATTATCGCCCAGGAGGTCCAGCGCGGACGACTGGAAATTACCGTCACCCGGATTGATTCCACACCCGGGAGAAACGGGAACTGGCTTCCGAAAGCGATCGAAGCCTACCAGGATCTTCTCCTGCTGAAAGAAACACTGGGAGTCGCCGAACCTGTTACGATCGATCAGGTCATCCTGCATCTCTCTCACGAAAAGAGTCCGTCTTACCAGCCGGTAAACGCGAAGGACGGTCTCGGTGCTGTTTCCCGCGCAATGGAGCAGCTTGTAAAAAGCCGTCAGGCCGAAGGAGAAGCGCTGAAAGAAGTGGTTGATGCGCTGGTCAGGGAGATCCAGGAAACGGTCTCGCAAATCGATCGGAGCAGGCCAAACGCCACAGAAAAGACACGGGCCCACTTTCTTGCCAGGCTCAAGGACCTGATCCAGGAAGTTCAGTCGCAGGATACCGATCGTCGTCTGGAAGAAGAGTCCCTTTTCTACCTTTCGAAGAAAGACAACGAGGAAGAGTGGCAACGGCTCAAGATCCACCTCACAAGATTCCGGCTGGATCTTGCGGATGCGGGCCCCATCGGAAAGTCGCTGGATTTTCTGCTGCAAGAGATGCAGCGGGAAATCAATACCTTCATCACAAAAGAAACCCAGCAGGAAATTTTCCAGCCGGCCATGTCGATCCGCAATACATTGACGAAACTGAAGGAACAAATACAGAATGTCGAATAGGCTACATGCTTTCGTCAATATTGGCCTCGGGAATCTGGTATCGCTCGAACATATCATCAGCATTGTGGGCGTCAATTCGGCCCCGGTACGAAGGATGAAAGAAGCCGCCCAGGAAAAGAGTCTCCTGATCGATGCTTCCGAAGGGCGCAGGACACGCTCTGTCATCATCATGGACAGCGGTCATGTCATTCTCTCCGCGCTTCAGCCCGAAACGCTGGCAACCCGCCTGAACAACTGGGACGAGGAACTGTCCGTGGACGGGGATCCGGATTGATCCGGACATCGCAGAGACAACCGGAAATCTCTCCTCGTCTCCCGAATCGAAGGGGTGAAGAGAACAGCAACATGCTTGATGAAGGGACAGCCAGCGTGCAGCAACCACAGCCCGGAGACCCTTTCTCCATCTATGGCAAAAAACTCTACCCCCCTCTTCTGTTTGTCGTTTCCGCTCCCTCAGGGGCGGGAAAAACATCGTTGTGCCGGGAGATCGCCCGAAGGACAGACCGCATCCATTATTCGGTTTCCTACACAACACGCCACCCGAGGCCCGGCGAACAGGACGGGGTGGATTACAACTTTGTTTCTCCCGAAACATTTGAGCAAATGGGTTCCCAAAAGCTGTTTATCGAATCTGCGGAAGTTTACGGGAACTTCTACGGAACGTCTCGAGAGACCATTCAGGACTCCTTCAATCGGGACCAGGACGTGCTCGTCGATATTGATATCCAGGGAGCAAGGAAAATTCGGGAAAGCGGTATCGACAATATCTCCATCTATATTCTCCCCCCATCCCACAATGTTCTTCGTGAACGTCTCGCACTCCGGGCACAGGATTCCGAAGAGACCGTCCGAAAACGGCTGGAACGGGTAAAACAGGAAATTTTCGCCTATAATGAGTACGATTACCTGATATTCAACGTGGACTTCCAGCAGGCCGTTGATGACCTGCAAGCCATCATTGTTTCCGAACATCACCGGAAACAGCGGCTGTCTGCATTTGTCAGCGGTCATTTCATCCCGAATTTTGAAAATGAGGATGCAGGTTCAACATTCATTCCGATAAAGGAGTCCCAGTGAACGATCTCATTACCAGACCCATCGAAGTAACCCAGGACATGATCGACAGCAGGTACCGGCTTGTCATCGCTGCGGCAAAGAGGGCACGTCAACTCATGGAAGGGGCGCCACCAAAAACCGAGGTGCACTACCAGAAAGAAACCACTACCGCCCTGCAGGAGATCGTAGAGAAGAAAATCCATATCCTCATGGGCGAAGAAGCCATCCGGATCGAAACAAAGCGGCGTGAAAAGGTTCGTGAGCGGGCACGGACGGAAGAGCGGTATTCTTACTCCAGGGGGTATGCGCTCGAACCCTCCGAAGTCATTCATGCCGACGTCATGACGTACCATGCGCCAGAAGAAATCGCTGAAGAGCCCGGAGTGGAAGCAGAAGACAGCGAGGACTGACCATGGCCTCTTCCAAGAAGGTGCTTCTTGGAGTCACGGGGAGTATCGCGGCCTATCGGGCTCTGGATGTGGCTCGTCTTCTCCGGCAGGACGGCAATGACGTCCAGATGGTTGCAACACGCTCCGCCCTGCGCTTTTTTCCCCGACTGAATGGAGAGGTTTTTACCGGCCATCCCGTCTACTCCGAGCTTTTTGACTCAAATGGCGGAGGGGTCCGCCATATCGAACTCGCAGACAGAAGCCATCTTCTCCTTGTCGCACCGGCCTCTGCGGATTTCATCGCAAAACTCTCCATCGGACTGGCGGACGATCTCCTCTCAACGATCTGTCTTGCAGTGACCTGTCCCATTGTCATTGCACCCGCGATGGAAGAAAAGATGTACTTCCATCCTGCCATCCAGGCGCATCTGGAGACACTGCGTTCCAGGGGAGTCCATGAAATTCCTCCGGAAAAAGGTTCCCTCGCGTCCGGCAAGGAAGGAGTGGGGAGGCTGCAGTCTCCGGAACGAATCCGGAAAGAGGTACGCCATCTCCTGAATATGTCGGATTGCTGGTCGGGAATTCGTGTTCTGATCTCCGCTGGCCCGACGTATGAGCCAATCGATGCTGTCCGTTTCCTGGGCAATCGCTCTTCAGGAAAGATGGGCTATGCCCTTGCCGAATCGGCATTGTCTCGCGGAGCAGTGGTGACGATCGTATCCGGTCCGACAAGCCTCCCCGTCCCGATCGGTGCCCGCGTTTTCCAGATTGAAACAGCCAGGGAAATGGAGGAAACCATGTGCAGGGAGTTCCCTTCACACGATCTTTGCATCATGGCTGCAGCCGTGGCGGACTACCGTATCCAGTCTCCCTCGGGTGCAAAAAGGAAAAAGGACGGAACCGATTGGGCAATTTCCCTTACGGAAAATCCGGACATTCTGGCAGGGCTCTCCCGGAAGAAGAAACCAGGCCAGTTCCTGGTGGGATTTGCGGCAGAAACGGATATGGATTCGAGTCTTCTGATCGGGAAATCTCGACGGAAAGGCGTCGATATCCTGCTCGCCAACGATGTTTCCAGACCCGGGATCGGATTTTCCTCGGACGAAAACGACCTGACTCTTGTCACGCCTCTTGGAGAAGTCCTTCCGCTCGGTCGCAACACAAAACGGATACTGGCCGGACAGGCTCTCGACGAAATCCGGAGACGCTGGAAATCCGTGGAGGACGGATCATGAATGCGGACATGCACAAACTTCCGCTGAAGACGCACTGCTTTTCGATCCCGGACTTTGCCGCAAGCATGCCTTCCTTCTTGCAAATCCCTGTTTCAATTGTTAGGATACGCACGTTTATTCATCCGACCTTGGCATGGGCGGCCTGTCTGGAATTCGGGACTTTTCCGGCAACCGCCTCCGGGATTCATCCCCAGAGAACCCAATGACACCAGAAGAAGTTGTGGCTCTTGAGGAGCGTCTAGAGGCCAATCCGAAAAGCCGTTCATTCCTGCAGCTGGCGGAAGCCTACCTCGAACACGGAGAGACAGGGAAAGCGCTTCCTCTTTTGGTTCAGGGCGTCGAATATTACCCGTATTACCTTGCGGCAAGGATTACCCTGGGACAAGTCCAGAAAAAGCAGGGCCTTCTGGACGATGCGATCAAGAACTTCGAGTTTGTAACGCGAACCATCCCGGACAACCTGATCGCCCAGAAAAGCCTTGCCTTGCTTTTTTTCCAGCAGGGAGAAACGGAAAAGGCGAAGGAAGCGCTCTCGCTGGCACTGGGGCTTTCCCCGAACGATGCCGAACTTCTGGCCCTTCAGGAAAAGATCGACCACCCGACGGACAATCTCCCGGACGAGCAAGGCCCTGTTTCCGACCAGATCGTCGCCTCGATTCCGGAGGCAACTCTTCTCGACTCCTCCTCCATCGAACAGCCGGAACCTGCCGAGGAGGAAGCTCCCTCACCGCAAACGAAGCCCTATGAAGTTCCGGCACAGGAAGCTCCCGTTGATCTCTCCGAACTTTCCGGAGAACCGATCATTGAACCGGAGAAGGACGAGGATGAAAATGAGAATGAATTGCTGCACCTGATTCCCCAGACGGAAACGATGGGAGACCTCTTCATGTCCCAGAAACGTTATCCCCAGGCCGAGAAGATCTATGAGGCCATTCTGAATCAGTCCCCGGAAAACGCACGAATCTCGGAAAAACTCGAACGGGCAAAGACACATACCCCGCTTGACGAGGAAACGGCGGTTCAACCCGACAAAGAGATCGAGCCCATTCAGGAAGCACCGGAAACCGAAGAAACATTCAGTGTCCCGACGGATTTCACTGCTCCGGAGCAACCGGCGCCCGTAACGGCAGAGATGGAGGAGGCTCCGGTACCGGAAGCGCCCCCTCCATCCGCCCCGATCAAGGATCTTGCGGAAGAACAGGACGAACAGGAACCTGCCAGGGAACGCGCGCCGTCCGACGAACTTCTTGAGCGCCTCAAGGACCGACTCTACCGGGATCTGATCGGTGTCATTTTTGCCTCTGAGAATGGACTTTTGCTCTCGGAGCATTCCCGCGACGAAAACAGCGAAATCCTGGCCGCGGAAGGGATCGAACTCCTGAGACAGCTTGACGAACTCGCACTCTCCCTCGGCCAGGGAGCCCCTCTTGACGGATTCATCTGGCTGGAGAGGAGCATCCTCTATTTTGTGAACAGAACCCCTGAGGGAGGACTCTTCCTCTGGCTTCGCTCCAATGCGAATATCGGACGATGCCGCCTCATCATCCAGCAGGAACTCGGAATTACGCATCAACGTGGCACACTCCGGTGAGCATACGTGTACTGGTTTTGAACGGTCCCAACCTGAACCGGCTGGGCACACGGGAGCCTTCTGTCTATGGCACCGGAACACTCAATGACATTGAAGCGGATCTCAGGCTTCTTGGCCAGGAGTTGTCTGTCGACGTCGATTTCTTTCAGAGCAGCCAGGAAGGATTGCTTGTCGACCGGATCCACCATGCTGTCGACGAAGGGGTGGACGGATTTCTGGTGAATCTCGGCGCCTACACCCATACAAGCATCGCGCTGCGCGACGCATTTCTTTCGGCGGCAAGACCTTTTGTCGAAGTCCATATTTCAAACATCTATCGCCGGGAATCATTCCGTCAC
>DAIEST010000032.1 GCA_027346125.1 Leptospirillum sp.
CCCGATCCCCAGCTTTTCGATCTCGTTCTTCAAAAACGACCCGCCCATCGCGTCAAGCTGCTGATCCATCACGCGATCCTTCAGGTGAAGGACCGTCACGTCCATTCCCAGGTCCAAAAGCCCCTTGGCCGCTTCGAGCCCTAAAAGACCGCCGCCGACCACAATCGCCCGCTGTCCGCTCCGGACGATCGCCAGGATGTTCCGGACGTCTTCCAGCGTTCTCAGGACGCACACGTTCCTTTTGTCCACTCCGGGAACCGGGGGCATGAATGGACGGGCTCCGACGGCGAGGATCAGGCTGTCGTAGGAGGTCTCGTTTCCATCGGAATCGAGAACCGTCTTTTGTCCGGGATTGATTTCCGCGATCCTCTTCCCGCTTTTCAGCTGGACACGGTTCGATCTGAACCACTCGGGGTTTTTCAGCAGAACCGCCTCTTCCGACTTGCGTCCGGTCAGAACATCGACGAGAAGAATCCGGTTGTAGGCCAGCGAGGGCTCTTCTCCGAATACCGCGATCTCCCATCCTGAACGGATTGCCGGAGGCTGCTCGAAAAAAGACTCCAGAAAAGCATCCGTGGCCATTCCGTTTCCCACAACGACAAGCTTCATTCTCGAGACCGTCCTTTCTTGCATATCTTTAGCCCTGAAAACGGCTTGAGGTTCCGGCATTCACGGCGGGAGAGAAGGATGTCAACCGCCAAACACGACCTCCATGGGAACCCGTCCCGCCGGAATGCCTTCCAGAGGGATCTCCTCCTGCAGCACGCCGGGAAGCGGGGTCCCGTACGCCCATGTTCCTTCCCAGGATTTTCTCTTCAACAGAGCTGCCAGCACGCATGAGAGGGCAACCAGCCCATAAATCAGAAAACCTGTCCCTTCCGCGTGGAACACTTCCTTCATGGACCCCAGCAATGTGGGTAAAAAGAATCCGCCCAGCCCTCCCGCAGCCCCCACGATCCCGGAGACAATCCCGACCTGGGCCGGGAACCGCTGGGGAACCAGCTGGAAAATGGCCCCGTTCCCCATGCCAAGAGACAGAACGCCGATCGAGACAAGGAAAATGGCAGGAAGGATCGGAGGGAGGAACCACCCGAAGGAGAGGAAGGACAAGGTCGCCAGCGAAAACAGGATGCTCAGGAGTCGCACTCCCCCGATCTGATCCGCCAGATATCCTCCGACCGGACGGAAGAAGCTCCCCAGAAAAACGGCCAGGGCCGTCAGTTTTCCGGCCACCAGAAACGTCATCCCGTAATGGTCATGGTAAAGGATGTTCAGATAGCTCGTGAGACCGACAAATCCCCCGAAAGTGGTGCTGTAGAAAAGACAGAACCACCACAGGTCCCGAACCTTCAGAAGCTCCAGATAGGGACGGGCTCCTTTCGGGGAATGGGTGGCAGGAGCCTCCCGGGCAAGCCACCAGAAAACAGCCAGAGTCGCAAGGACAGGAAGGATCGCCAGACCGAACACGCCGTGCCAGCCAAAATGATAGGTCACCGCCAGCATGGGCGCCAGGAAGATCGCCAGCAGGGTTCCGCTGTTTCCGGCGCCGGCCACGCCCATGGCGATCCCCTGGCTCTCCGGAGGATACCATCGGCTTGCCAGCGGAAGCGCCACGGCAAAACTGGCTCCCGCAATCCCCAGAAGAAGCGCGATTCCCAGGAGTTCCGGAAAACTCCTGGCGCCAACCCATCCCCAGACAAGCGGGACAAGGGTCAGGGTCAGGCTCGACATCCCGACTTTTTTGGGCCCGAAGCGGTCGGCAAGGAGACCCAGGACGATCCGGAAAAACGCCCCTCCCAGCAAGGGCAATGCGACAAGAAACCCCTTCTGGAACGGGGTCAGGGCAAGGTCCTGGGCGATCAGCAGGCTCAATGCGCCGATCAGCATCCAGATCATGAAACTCATGTCGAAATACAGAAATGCCGCGAAGAGTGTCGAAGGATGGCCTTCGCGGAGGATCTGAACGACGCTCTTCCTATTGAAGATCATGCTCCTGGGCTCCCGTCCTGATCGTGTGACTTTCAAGAACGTCCTGGATAAAAATCTTGCCGTCGCCAGGGTGCCCCGTATAGGCGGCCGCCTCGATCAACTCGACTACGGCGGGCAAATCCCTGTCCGAAACCGCTATCAGGAGCATTTGCTTCGACAGCATGTCGTAACTCACGTCACCAACCTGGATCCCCTGCTGCTGGCCTCTCCCCATCACCATGAACTTCGTCATCCCGTAAAACCCGGCAGTTTCCAGCCTGCGGATCACTTCGGATTCCCGTTCCATCCGGACCAAGGCCCTGATCATCTTCAAAGCGCGTCTCCTCCGACTTCTCCCGTGCTGATCCGGACGACAGACTCTGTCTCGAGCACAAAGATCTTTCCATCGCCAAAACGCCCCTCTTTTCCGCTGTGGTTGGCTTTTTTGATGATGGAGATCGCCTCCCCGAGACGTTTGCGTTCCACAAACACCAGGAACATTTGCCTTGGCAAAAAGCTGATTGCCGCCTCGGAAGTTTCCTCTCCCTTGAACCGGAGACCTTTCTGCTTTCCTCGTCCAAGCACCCCGAACGTCGAATAGGAAAAGAAGCCGGCTTCATCGAGAGCCAGCTGCGTCGCTTCCCGTCGATCGGGTCGGATGACCGCCATGATTTCGCAGAGAGCCTGCCCGGAATCCTCC
>DAIEST010000038.1 GCA_027346125.1 Leptospirillum sp.
GCCGGTCGGGAGTTTGGGAAGATCAATCCGGCCTATACGTCCCAGACCTGTTCCTCCTGCGGCCATCGGCAGAGGATGCCCTTGTCCGACCGGACGGACCGTTGTCCGTGCTGCCAAATGGAAAAAGACCGGGACCACAACGCCTCCCTGAACATTTTGAGACTCGGGCTGGAGTCTCGGGGTTAGCCCCCGAAAGCTCCGGCCTTTACGCCGGGGAGCAGTCACCCGATCACGACATCATGCAACCAGCGAACCACCAGGGCCCGGAGCGGAGTGAGAGCAACCACCCCCCATATCAGGAGAAGAGCGGAGGAAAGAAGGTAGGCAAACCACTTCTCCCTCCGTTCCCCTCCGAAAAGAAGGCGAAAGGAGTAAATCGTCCCGAACGACCCGATCAGCACGAACAAAATCCCGTACAACAACCTTCCCCTCCCCCAAAAGCAATGATACAGGCTCCTGACGGAAAAAACAAAACGCCGGACTGCCCACCAAAGCCCGGCGCTTCAAGAAAAAATCAAAGGAATCCCCGAGCCGGAGGAGAAGACTCCGGACGAGTCAGTCCGGAATCTCGATCCAGTGACGTCCCCCCTCCTCGGAAACCGCATAGCATCCCACTCCCACCCCGGGACGGCCCGGACTGCTCCCCGTCCTCACATCGAAAGACCACATGTGCAGGGGACAACGGACGACAGTTCCCTCCAGGGGACCGTCCGCCAGGGGTCCGCCGCGATGGGGGCAGGTATTGTCGATCGCATGAACTTTCCCGTCGACCTTGAAGAGGGCAACGGTTTTCCCTCCGACCATCACAGGCGATCCGTTCTGCTCGGAAAGGGTTATCGGCAGGTCAAGAGGCATCTTTGGCATCTGTCCACTTCTCCTTGGAATATATTTGAACATTGGTCATCGGTCTCGACGAATCATCCGGCCGGGCATCCGGAAATCCGGTCCACGGCTGCCTTCCCGGACGGTTAGACAGAACTCGGGCTCCGTGGTACATTACTGGGATTAGAATTACAAAACGAGACAGGATGTTCAAGCTATATCGGCGACACACTCCAGAATCCTGGTCCGATCGCAAAAACAGCAATTGCCCTTAATCATCCACTCCCTGGGCGGGACTCCCCCCCAAACTGTTTCGGAGAGACGCACAACCTATGGAAAAAGAAAAAGACTCCAAGCCAAGCAACCCTGTCGAGACCTATCTTCAGGACCTGATCGTGGACAAGGATCCCCTCATCCGCGAAATCGGGTTCCTCACCAATCATCACGGGCGCCCCTTTCTGGGTCCCCAGTGCGGCATGCTGCTCGCCATCCTGGCACTCATGAAAAAATCGCTCAGGGTCTACGAATGGACCGGAGCCTACGGATATTCGACCCTTTGGCTGACAAAGGTGCTTCCCCCCGAAAGCAACTATTTCATCGGAACCATCGCCGACGAGAACCTGAGGCTGATCTCCAACTATCTGAAACGGGCCGGTCTCCAAACCCGTGCCAGGATCGAAATCACGGACGGACCCGCCCATTTCTCAAAAATGGAGGGAACATTCGACCTCGTCGTCCTCGACCTTCAGCAGGAACGCTCGAAAATCTCGTCCTGGCTCGATGTGCTCCCGTCAAAGATCTCCAGTGGCGGCATCGTCGTCTCGCTCGGCAATCTGCCGGCCGGAGTCGGCACCACGCAGTCGAAGAACCTGACCTTGTCTTCCGTGGAGATGTACAATCACCGGATGTTCAACGACCCCCGGTTCGTCTCCGCCCTCCTGCCTCTCTCCGAGGGCATCCTCGTCTCCTACCGCACGGAACAGGAGTCCTGATGGGCAACACGCAGGGCTCACCGGCGTCACCCGAACGGCCCCTGCCGGAAGCGAAACTGATCATCGCTTCCGGCGAGGGGAACCCGGATCTCTACTACCGTACCGGATTCCTGACCCCCGATCCCTACGTTTTCTTCGAACATTCCGGGGAGTCGGTCATCCTCGTCAATGACCTGGAAGTCGACAGGGCCAGAAAACAGGCCCACGTCGACAAGATCCTGCCGACGCGCGCCCTGGAGAAGCTCCTGTCCGACCAGGGAAAGCCCGCCTCCACCATCAATATCGTTTCGGCCTTTCTCGGAGAAAAATCGGTCTCCGAAGTTCTCGTTCCGTTCGATTTTCCCGCAGGCTACGCGGAAGGTCTCCGCCGGAACGGGATCCGCGTCGTCCCCGGAGACGGTCCGTTTTTTCCGGAAAGGGCTCTCAAGACCAGGGAAGAGATCCGCTGGATCCGCGAGGTCCAGGAAGGAGTGGAAGAGGCCCTCTGGGTGATCGTCAGGCTGCTCGGGGAATCGTCGGTCCGGGACGGCACGATCCTGTCGGGAGGGATTCCCCTGACATCGGAAAAGGTCAAATCCATCCTGAAGCGGGAGATGCTCGACAGGAATCTCCTGGGCGAGCATACCATCGTCGCGGGCGGAGAACAGGCGTGCGACCCGCACATGGAAGGCTCCGGACCCCTGCCGGCCCACCTGCCGATCGTCTTCGACATCTTTCCCCACCACGAAACCAACCGCTATTTTGCCGACATGACCAGAACCCTCTTCAAGGGAACCGTCTCCGCCGTCCACCGGGAACTCTACCACGCAGTCCTTGAAGCCCAGGAAAAAGCCATCTCCCTCGCAAGACCGGGGATCGAGTCCCGGGAACTCCACCAGAGCGTGGTGGCAACGTTCGAAAGCAAGGGGTACCGGACCGGCGAGAAAGGCGGCCGGATGGAAGGATTTTTCCACGGGACCGGACACGGCGTAGGTCTTGAAATCCATGAAGCCCCCCGCGTGGGGAGATCCGGCGAGATCCTCTCCCCCGGACACGTCATCACGGTCGAACCCGGACTTTACTACCCCGGAACGGGCGGCGTCCGGATCGAAGACATGCTGTACATTACGGAAACCGGCGCAGAAAACCTGACGACCTTCCCCAAGGACTGGGGAACGGTCTCCATTCCCTGAAACACCTCCATGCCGAATACCCATCTGATCGTCGGATCCGGCGGTTCCATCGGCAATCATCTGCGCCCCATCCTGACAGGTGCGGGCGACCGGATCCTCAATACCCACTATCATCCCAGACCTTTGGGCGAGGAGTCGGATTCCGTTTGCTGGATCCCGTTCGACCTGATGGAATCCGCCCGGGACCTCCCTGCCCTTCTCCAGAAGATCGACCGGACCTCTCTGAAAAGCCTGATCCTGTTTTCCCATCCGACCCTCTCCCGGGAAAAAGTCCACCCCCCGCCCGACCAGACGCTTTCCCTGCTGCCGGCGCTTGAAGGGGTCAGAGCCCTCTTCGACGGCTGCATTCCGTTTCTCGGGAGCGGAATCGTCCTTTCGGTCGTTCCGGCCTTATCCGCCCTGAAAGCGGGAGGATACCTGAAAGCCCGGATCTATTTCGGGGGACTCGGCGGACTTCTGGAAGAATATTCCCGGGCGACGGATCCCGCGCCCGGATTCCTCACGCTGGAACTCGTCCATGTACCGGGGGAAGACACACCCCACATTCCTTCCCCCATCCTCGAACAGATGGCCCGGAATACCCTGGCCGGATCCCTTCCCGACAGCCTTTCCCTCGCCCGGTGGATCGCATCGCTGATCCGGACATTCCCGGACTTTCTTCACGGAAAAACGCTTCGACTTCCGGACGGACCCTTTTTCTGAACCGGCTGTTCCGATCACATTCCCGATCCCGTTTCCGTCCGCTCCGGAGCCCTCAGGCAGGGGACGAAGCCATCCGGGACAACAGTTTGAGGACCTCTTCCCGGGCGGATTGAGCAAGCTCCTGCCGGGTGAGTCCCGAAGGATGGATGAGGGGTCCTGCCCGGAGGATGACCGGAAAAGGAGCGGCGTAGAGAATGCGGGCCAGAGAACCCACAAAAGACCGCCGACCGTAATAGAGGGCGGAATCGTGAGGCCGGAAGCCTTCCGGATCCGGATAGCCCAGAGCCACCGGAAGGACGGGGAACCCCGTCCGGACGGCCACCTCGAACAGTCCGCTCGAAAAACATCCCGTTTTCTCCCCGTTTCCGGTCGTCCCTTCCGGGAACCACCCCACCGATTCTCCTTCACT
>DAIEST010000053.1 GCA_027346125.1 Leptospirillum sp.
CGGGGGTGCAACAGGGGGCAAATACAGATGGTGGGCCGTCGGAGGATCGAACTCCGGACCCGCTGATTAAGAGTCAGCTGCTCTGCCAGCTGAGCTAACGGCCCGGAACAGTGATACCAGAAAACGGCGGCCCGATTCAAGAGCAAATGATCTCAGGGCATCGAAATATTCAGAAGAGGTAAGTCTCCGATCACCCCTCTTGAACGCCGGGGAGGGAACGCGAACGCCTCTCTCTGGCCCATCGGGCAGATCCCCAGGGGACAATGATGATGGAGGATATGTTCCTTCCACTCTTCTTCGAAATACTCGATCGAGGAGAGCGGAATATTCGGCGCGGTCGTCCCCAGACCGCAGATTGACGCTTCTTTCATGTAGAACCCGATACTCTTGATCAGATCCAGATATTCGGGCTTTCCTTCACCCCGGACAATCTTCACCAGAATCTCATAGACGTCTTCGGTACCGTCCCGGCATGGAGTGCATTGGCCACAGGACTCATGGTGGGAGAAAGCCGCAATCCAGTAGGACAAGTCCACCATGCACACCGAATCGTCCATGACGATCACCGAGGCCGATCCCAGAAAAGCCCCGACTTCCGCAATGGACGGGTAATCAAGGGAAAGGTCCAGATGTTTCGGAAGAAGCATCTTGCTGGCCGACCCTGCGGGGAGTAGGGCTTTCAGGGAACGACCGTTCGGGATCCCTCCCCCCAGATCCATAATGAGTTCCCGAAGGGACATCCCGAGAGGAATCTCGTATAGACCCGGTTTTGCAATATGCCCCGACAGGCAGAACAGCTTCGTCCCGGGACTTTTTTTGTTTCCCAGACCCGCATACCATTCCCCGCCCTTCAGCAGGACTGAAGGCACGTTCGCAAGCGTCTCGACATTCTGCATCTCGGTCGGTTTTCCCCACAGACCGACATCCGAAATATGGGGGGGCTTGTTCCTGGGGTATCCTCTTTTCCCCTCCAGACTGTTGATGAGGGAGGTTTCCTCGCCGCAGATGTAGGCGCCCGCCCCACGGTAGAGAAAAAGATGGAAGGAAAAGCCGGTTCCCAGAATACGGTCCCCCAGGAGTCCCGCTTCCTCGGCCTCGCGAATCGCCTTTTCCAGAATCCGTAAAGAGTGGGGATACTCGGCCCGGACGTAAATATACCCGTTTTCCGAACCGATGATGTTCGCCGTGATCAGCATCCCTTCGATCAGACTGTGTGGGTCCCGCTCCATGATGTACCGGTCCTTGAAGGTGCCGGGCTCCCCTTCGTCCGCATTGCAGATCAGATAGCGGGGAGGCGGGTTTTTCCGGATGGCCTGAAGCTTCCTGTACATGGGAAAGGCACCGCCGCCTCTCCCCGCCAGTCCGGACCGCTCGATTTCCCCGATGGCTTTTTCCGGATCGCCTTCCTTCAGCAGGGTCTCGAATGCCTGATAGCCCTTTTTTCTCCGGTATCCTTCCAGATACATCGTCTCGGCGGACATCAATCCTTCAAAAACGACGGGTTTGTTCGCAAGCGGTTTCCCTCCCGGATAAACCGGCTGACAGACCCGTCCCTTCCGGTATTCTTCGAAAAGATCCGGAATCTTTTCGACAGGAAAATCCACATAGACATCCTCGTTGATCATGAACGACGGAGCGGCGGAGCACTGCCCCAGACACTGGGCGGGATACAGGGTGAACAGACCGTCCGGCGTCGTCTCCTCGAGCCCGATGCCCAGCGTTTTGGAGATCGTCCTGAAAAGATGGTTCCCGCCCTTGAAAAGACAGGGAGTGGTGAGACAGACCCGAACAGAATTCTTACCGACCGGGTGAAAAACAAAATGCTGGTAGAATGTTCCGATCCCGAGGATGTCGGAAGAGGAAAGCCCCGTCACCCGGCTGATCCGCGCAACATCGGCATCGGAAATGTAGTTTTTTCCTTCCATGCAGTGGTGCAGCAGGGGAAGAACCGCCTGCTCGGGGGTTCCCCATGCCTGGACAATCCTGTCCAACGAAAGATCATCCGCCTGTTTTTTCATCGTCTGGAGTCACCCTCTCTTTCTTGAAGAGTTGCCTTTGAGCCGCCATTCGGTTAAAAATGGCAAAGTATTGAATTTTTGACCAAAAAGGCGATCCCCGATTCGGAATCCCCCTCTGGAGAACCAGTGAGGGACGCGTTCAACCCGTGGGAAACAGGTTCGCTGCCCTGACGGCAGACCGTTCCCACCTTTCGGAAAGGTCGCGCATGCTTTCCGGCATTTCATTATCCAGACTTCTGGCCATCGCCTCCCTTGCGGGCGTCCTGGGATTTTCCGCCTGTTCCACCGTCCCCCCGGACAACCATCCCTACTCCAAGTCCGGAACGATCCCCACCACCCCCGAAAGAGCAAAAGATATCCTCGAATCGTTACAGAAGTCCAAT
>DAIEST010000106.1 GCA_027346125.1 Leptospirillum sp.
GGCCAGACGCCGGGGATCCTTTCCGCCGACAAATCCGATCCGGATTTCCGCTCCGCTCAGAATCGCCAGGTTGAGCGCCAGGGATTTTCGGGTCTGAAGCTGGAGATCGAGAAAGATCCGGGGGTTCAGGCGGCGGAGTCGGAGGGCGAGCCTGACGACCTGATAAAGGGGAACCGGGCTGTTCCTGCCCGTTTCCGGAAGAAACAGGGCCTGGCTCAGGCAGGGAAGCCGGCGGACCAGTTCCTCGTTGTGGTGGTCGGTGACCAGGACGAGTTGCGAGTGGGGATGTTTCCGCCGGATCCCCTCGAGGAGAGGCGCGATGTTCAGGAGGCTTCCCCAGCCGGAAAACTTCGAGACGACGATCGTTCCGCCGGAGCGGCCGTCGATCGGCCAGGGGACGAGGGGGGCGCCCGGAGCGGAGGCAGTCCTCCGGTGCAGCAGGTTGTGTATGACAGGGAACCGGTTCATGTTGGTCCTGATCTTTTTTCCCGGCAGTCCCAAGGGGCCCGTATCTTGTGCAAGATTCAGGGCCTTTGGGGTCAGGGTATATGGATGTGCGGGCGATCGTCCGTGAGTTGATCTCCCCGATTTGTCAAGAGAATTTTTCTGTCAGATCAGTCCTTTCTTCATGGCCTTGACTGCCGCATCCGCCCGGGTGGTGGCCGAAAGCTTCGAGAGGATGCTCTGGATATGTGCCTTGACCGTACTGAGACTGATCCGGACCTTCTGCCCGATCTCCTTGTTGGTCAGCCCTTCCGAAAGGAGCTTCAGAACCTCTGTTTCCCGTGGCGTAAGAGGGTTCGCCTCGTCGGAAAAACCGGAGGACTGGATGCGCCTGACCGCAAGGTGGGCAATTTTGGGGTCGATGTACAGCGACCCCAGCGAGACGGCCTGTATCCCGAGGTGCAGGCTGTCGATGGAGGTGTCCTTCAGGCAGTACCCGTCCGCTCCGGAGGAAAAGGAGGCAAAGATTTCCTCCTCGAGCTGGTGGACGGTGAACATCACCACCCGGATGTCGGGAGACCTCTTCTTGATTTCCCGGGTGGTTTCGATCCCGGAGATGCCGGGAAGCCCGATATCCATCACGACGACGTCGACGGAGAGGTTGTCTTCCGAAAGGAGCTTCAGTGCCTCCTCTCCGCTCGAAGCTTCTCCCGCGATCCGGACCACTCCTTCCCGTTCCAGCGATTTTTTCAGTCCCGCCCGCATCAGATCATGATCTTCGACCAGAAGAATACGCATCATTCCACAATACTCCTCTGAACAGCCAATGTCACCTCGAATCGGCTTCCGGGCGATGCGGGCTCATAGCGGAGCTTCCCCCCGTGACGACGGGCGATCTGCTGGGCGATATAGAGTCCGAGACCGAAGCCGGAGCCGGCATGGATGCCCCCGAACCGTTCGAAGAGATCGGGGACGAGCGTTTGGGGCACTCCCGGTCCCTCATCGACAATGGCGATCGTCAGTGCCCGGTCGTTTCCGGAAAAAAAGACTCCGATCTTCCCGCCAGGCGGAGACCATTTGATCGCATTGTCGACGAGGTTGAGAAAAAGCCGCTTCAGGGCAGGAGTGTCTCCCTCTATCGGCAGAGGCGGCAGGGAGACGGAAATGTCGAGGGATTTCCGGTTCAGGAGCGGCTCCAGTTCCCGCAAGAGATCGGAGATGACGAGGTCGAGCCGAAGAGGCTCGACCGTGACGGGGAGATCGTTCAGTTCATATCGGGAAAGAAGGAGAAGACGGTTGGAAAGGTCGAGGATGGAATCGTTGGCATGAAGCGTCTGTTCGAGGATGACGGAGAACTCGGTGGGAATTGTTCCCCATGCACCTTCGATCGCCAGTCGCATATTCATGCCGCTGGCGATCAGGGGAGTCCGGATGTCGTGGGAAACGCCATAGACCAGATCCCGGATGGTGGCATTCCGGCGGAGAAGGATCCTGTTGTATTCCTGGAGGTGGCGGAGAAGTCCAACCCTGTGCAGGACCTCTTCCAGGACGGGGAGAATTTCCCCGAGGATGGACAGGGTTGCCGGTTCTCCGGGATCGAGGACGAACAGGTGGAGAAATCGTTCCTTTCCTTCCATGCGATCCGGAGCGGTGAAGGCGATGCGTCCCGCTGCCCCGCGGGAGGCATGATTGTGCTCCAGCAACGGGGAAAGACTGAGCTGGGACATCCAGATCGGGGAAAAGGGCTGTCCCGAAAGCAGGGAAAGTCCTCCGGGAAGAGGCTCTCCTTCCGGAAAGGACCAGAGGGAAGGGGGGAACGAATGGGGCGGGGATTCCCATCGCTCTTTTCCGGACGGAGCGAGGATCACTCCTTTTGCGTCGAAGAGGGAGACAAAGTGCCGGGATACCTCTTCCAGGAGGGAATCGGGATCGGTTTCCGCACTGATTTCTCCCAGGAAGGTCCTGATTTTTTTCTCCCGTGTGGCCCGGTTCCGTTCGGAGAGAAACATGCCGGCTTCCAGTGCGCTTGCCTGGACGCGGATCGTGAGGTATCCCACGAGAAAGAAAGAGATGGCCGAGAAGAAGCGGTTGGCCACGGCGATGGGATTGACAGCGCCTTCCGTCCTGGCATTGATGACCTCTGCGACGACATTGGCGACAAGACCCAGGGCCACCATGGCGATCGTGGCTTTCTTCCGGAGCGTCAGTCCGGTCAGGGCGATGGGGATGTCCAGCAGGATCGAGACGACAAGGCTCTGGGGGGTCAGCGCGTCGATCGCGAAGATTCCGGCAAAAAGAGAGCCAGCCAGAAAGAGCGTTCGCCTCCGGGGAGGAAGTCCGGGGGGTTCGGATGGTTCGGGATTCTTCTCTGCAGAAGGGAATCCGAATTCGGGTTTCATGGAGAAGTCGACGGATCCGGAGGGTTCTTGCCCCGTTCATCCACCTCGTAGCGCGGTTCCGGAATCGGATGGGAACGGGCTATTCCGGGCAAGGCCGGACGGTTTTCCGAGAGGGTTTGAATTTTCCAGAGCGTGATGGGCATTCCGGATCGGACGACCGCCGATTCGATGGATCGGGAGATCGCAGAATCCGTGTCGTTGAAGACGAGCGTATCCGCCTTGTGGCGGGCATGGACCAAAACCAGCGAATTTCCGATGGACCGGCTTCGGAGCAGGACCGTGTCCAGCAGGACATCCTCCTCCACGCCGATCGCCTGACAGAGTTCCAGCGTATTTTTGGCCCGGGACTCCTCTTCCGGAAGAGAGGCGTTCAGGGGAAGGCTCAAGGGGATTTCCAGGACGGTGACCACGGTAATCCTGGCCCCGTCGGCCCGGGCGATCTTGGCGATGTCCCGCAGTACAGGGGAGGGAGCGTAGGGAGAGGTCGCAACCAGGATGTTTCGGTGGGGGACAGGCTTCTCGAGAGGGCTCTCGGGAATTTCTGTCACGGCGACCCGACCCATCAGAGGCATGCGGGTGCTCTGGCGGTAATAGTAGTAATAGGCAATTCCGGCGATCATCCAGATCGTTCCGAAGACCCGCCCGTACTTGTGGAACAGAAGGACCATCACGAAGACGCCTCCTGTTCCGATCAGGCCGAAGACCGCGGGGAGAGGGATCTCCCACCCCCGCATGCGGATCGAAAGAGGGACCCGGAACGGACGGGGAAGCTCCGGCTCCTTGTGCCGGAGGGTAATGAGTGCCAGATGGGTCATGAGGAAGGAGAGCATCGCCCCGTAGTTGTAGAGGTCGGCCAGGACTTCCAGATAGGGGAAGAACGCCACGATGGAGGCCCCCAGGACTCCGAAGAACAGGATGGAATAGACGGGAGTTTTCCATCGCTTGGTGGTATGGCGGAAAATCGGGTGGATCAGGAAGTTGTGGGACATGGAGTAGGCGAGTCGGGAGACTCCGATCAGTCCTGCATTGGCCGCGACCGTCAGGATGGTCGCTCCGAGAACGGCGACCCAGGGACCCAGGTAGTGATGGACATGCGGGATGAAATGGGCGATGCCGGCGATCGGATCGTTGACCCACACGGTGGAGAGAAGCTTGGGATCCATGGCGGACAAGGCCACCAGACTGATTCCCGAATAGAGGAAAACGGTGGTTCCCATGGTCAGGAACATCGCCCGGGGAACGGACCTGGAGGGGTCTTTGGCTTCCGATGACATCTGGCTGATCGCTTCGATCCCGATATAGGCCACCATGGCGACGGAGATCCCGTACAGGAAGTGGGGCCAGGTCGGGTTGGTTCCGAGGCTGAACTGGTGCATGATCTTCGGGATGTTGAACAGGAAGAAGAGACCCAGGAACATGAGCGAGAGCTGGGTCAGGATATCGAATCCGGCCAGGAGGAGGCTGAGCCAGGAAGACTCCTTGAGCCCGAAAATATTCAGCAGCATCAGAATCAGGATCAACCCGCCGGTGAACGTCACGTTGGCCTGAATGTTGTCTTTCAGGACGGGAAAGAAGTAGCCGAGATACGGCCCCACCGAGAAGGCGCTGATGGCGAGCGTGATGACGTAGTCCAGGAGCAGGGCCCATCCCGCAAAGAAGGCCCACCCGTCGCCGAATGCCCGTTGGGAGAAGAGGGATGACCCTCCGGCTTCCGGGATCGCCGCGGACAGTTCGGCGTAGGAGAGAACGGTCGCGACGAAGAAGAGACCGGCGATGAAGATCGCCAGGAACGAGGCGCCTCCGGCATAGACGGTCGTCACGCCGAGGGCGAAGTAGATCGAGGAGCCCACGTCGCCGTATCCGGATGAAAAGAGCGCTCCGATACCGACTACCCGCTGGAGAACGGATTCCCGGAACCGTGAAATGGTTTTCCGGGTTCCGTGATAGATTTTGAAAAGGGCCAAGCTGGTCTCCTTTCAGGGGGACAGGCCGCTCCACCCAGGGACGGAGGTGTTCGATCGGTTCCCGGCCGCCCTTTTTTCCTATCCCCTCGGTCCGAAGACCATGACGACGACCCCGAAAAGGATCACAGTGGCTCCGGCCCAATCCCACCGATCCGGGCGAAAGCCGTCGAGGGCCAGGGCCCAGAGGATCGAGAGGATCACGAAGACCCCTCCGTAGGCCGCATAAGCCCTGCCGAAGGGGAGGGGCTGCCAGGTGACGACGATTCCATAAAGCCCCAGAACGGCAAGCCCTGCCGCCCCCACCCCGATGGAACGCCCCTCTCTCATCCATTGCCAGACCAGGTATCCTCCGCCGATTTCGCAAAGGCCTCCCAGCAGCATCAATCCTATAATCCGGACAGCCAGCAT
>DAIEST010000118.1 GCA_027346125.1 Leptospirillum sp.
TTTCCCGGCACTTTCCCGGACGTTCGCGGGAGCCGTAGAAGACCTTTGCCAGTCTCTTGTAGAGAATATCCAGGACCAGCGTGCTTTTCCCGCTCCCTGAGACCCCTGTGACAACCGTGAGGAGTCCAAGCGGAAAGTGGACGTCGATCCCTTTCAGGTTGTGTTCGGTCGCTTCGATGACAGAGAGCCAGCCCTTGGGTGTCCGGTGGGTGATCGGGCGGGAAATGGTTTTTTTTCCGGACAGATATTCTCCGGTGATGGAACGTGGGTTTTGCCGGATCTCCTCCGGCGTTCCCTGGGCCAGGATCTCTCCGCCCATGCGTCCTGCGCCGGGCCCCATGTCGATCACATGGTCGGCCATCAGAATGGTTTCTTCGTCGTGCTCCACCACGACGACCGTATTGCCGAGATCCCTGAGATGGGTCAACGTGGCCAGCAGCTTCTGGTTGTCCCGAGGGTGTAAGCCGATCGACGGTTCATCGAGGATATAGAGAACCCCTGTCAGTCCGGAGCCAATCTGAGTGGCCAGACGGATTCGCTGGGATTCTCCGCCTGAAAGGGTTCCGGCGCCTCGGGACAGGGTCAGGTAGTCGAGGCCGACTTCCCGGAGAAAGGAGAGCCGGGTCCTGATCTCGCGGACGATCCGTTCCGAGATGGCTTGTTCCATGGAGGAAAGGGAAACCGTTTCCAGGAAGTCAAAGGCGTTTCGGATGGTCAGGCTCGAGAAATAGCTGATGTTCCGGTCGTTGATGGTGACGGACAGGGCTTCCGGTTTCAGTCGGGAGCCGTTGCAGCTTTCGCAGTCCCGTTCGGACATGACGCTTTCAAGCTCTGTCTTGGCCCATACGGAGAGATTTCCCTTCTGGAAGGTATCCTGAAGCATCGTGACGAGTCCAGGGAAGCGTCCCGCTGTTCCCCGGGGTACTGATTTTCCATAGAGAATCGCCTGCTTCTGGTCTTCCGGAAGCTTGGAAAACGGGGTGTACTGTGAAATTCCTTCCTGCTGGAGGAATCGGATCACTCTGGATCGGAATTCCGAGAAACTTCGATGGTCGAGAAGCTTGATGGCCGATTCCGCGATCGAAAGATCCGGGAAGGGAAGCAGAAGGAGCGGGTCCACTTCCATCAGGACGCCCAGCCCCCCGCAATGGGGGCAGGCTCCGTAAGGGGAGTTGAAGCTGAAGAGCCGGGGATTGATCTCCGGAAGGCTGATCCGACAGATCGTGCAGGCCTGGCGCTCGGACAGGATGGTCTCCTGACCGGAGTCCGGATGAAAGATGTGCACGAGACCGTTTCCGTGACGGAGAGCCGTTTCAAGACTGTCCGAAAGACGCTGCGAAATGCCGCTCCGTACGGTCAGGCGGTCGACGACGATCTCGATCCGGTGGGATTTTTTTCTATCGATCTCGTCGAGCGTCTCGATTTCCCGGATCTCCCCGTCCAGCCGGATCCGGGTGAACCCTTCTTTCAGGATGCGGGCAATCTCCTTGCGATACTCTCCCTTGCGATCCTGGACGGTCGGGGCCAGAAGATAGAACCGCTCTCCTTCGGGAAAGGAAAGAATCTGGTCCACCATCTGGGAGATCGTCTGGGCCGTGACGGGGCGTCCGCAGGACGGGCAGTGGGGGTGACCGATCCGGGCATACAGAAGCCTCAGGTAATCATAGATTTCAGTGACCGTCCCGACCGTCGAACGCGGATTTCTGGATGTGACTTTCTGATCGATGGCGATGGCGGGGGAGAGTCCCTCGATGTGGTCGACCTCCGGTTTGTCCATCATCTCCAGGAACTGTCGTGCATAGGCGGAAAGAGACTCCACGTACCGTCTCTGCCCTTCGGCATAGAGCGTGTCGAAGGCGAGAGAGCTTTTTCCGGATCCGGAGAGCCCTGTGATGACGACAAGAGCGTTTCTCGGGAAGGAGAGGTCCAGGTTTTTCAGGTTGTGCTGGCGAGCACCCTGGATGACAATCCGGTCGTGGGAGGGGATTCTGGTCCCTTTGTCCATCAGAAGCCCCCCTTGGTATGGAAAACGGTGGTTCCCGGAGGAAGAGGGAGACGAAACGACCGATTTGCTATGTTCGAGAGAGGATGGAGCGTGACCAGGTCGATGGCGATCTCCGTGCCGTTGAATTCGGTGAATGTGATGGACCGGGGAAGGCCAGTGCCCATATCCACGGTGATCCGGGCGATCGACAGATGGCGATCGGGCTTCCGGGGAATGAGCTCCAGTGCGTAGAGCCCCTGCCGCGGAACAGATCCGCCCTGTTCCGGCCGAATATAGAAAAATTTTCTGAGATGGCCCAGATTTGCAAACAGGAGGGCGGGCGTCTCCGGAATATTGCGGCTATGCATGGTTTTCATGAGAACCTGATGGCTCTGTGGAACATAGAACGCCAGGCTGTTTCCGTCCAGGAGCAGAATCTGTCCAGGAGGGTTCCTGTAGTGGAGAATCATTTTCCCCGGAGCTTTGTACAGGAGGTCGCCGTCGGACTTGATCGGGGTCCCGTCGGGAATTTTCAGATGCTGGGTAAAGCGTGATTCGAATCCCTTCTGCTGTGCAAAGGTTCGGGAAAGCTGGATCAGGACTGATTCGGGAGTCCGTTCCCGGGCAAAGGCGGGATCGGAAAGAAGAAATGACAAGGCAATGAGCATTGTCATCGGGATCAGGAAGCGGGCACGGCATCGGACGCGTTTTTCTTTGAAAGGGGTCATCCTATTAAAGTGAGCCATTGTGATCGTTGCGGTCAAGGACCGGTCGCGGACGGCTTCCTTCCTGTTGTCCGATGATTCCGTCCCCTTCCATGCGTTCGATGAGGCGGGCCGCCCGATTGTAGCCAATCCTGAGGTGGCGCTGGATGAGGGACGTCGAAGCTTTTCCCTGTCTTTTGACAAGCTGGACGGCTTCTGTGTAGAGCTGGTCGTCGTCTTCCATCTCTTCATCCTCGACCGGTTCTCCGGAGGCCGAAAAGGTATTGGTCGAGAGACGGGAGAGCGGATCTCCGTCCGGGGGGGTGACTCCGGACCAGGACGCTACGATTCGATGGACTTCCCCCTCCGAAATGTAGGCCCCGTGGAGCCGGCGCAGGGCGTCGGTTCCGGGGGGCCTCATCAACATGTCGCCCGCCCCCAGGAGGAGTTCCGCCCCACCCTGGTCCAGAATGACGCGGGAATCGATCTGTGTCGTGACCTGGAAGGCGATTTTTGTCGGGATATTTGCCTTGATGAGGCCCGTCAGAACCTGGGCGGAAGGGCGCTGGGTGGCGAGCACGAGGTGGATTCCCGAAGCTCTCGCCATTTGGGCCAGACGGATGATCTGCGGTTCGACGTCCTTTTTGAGGCTCAGCATCAGATCGGCGAGTTCATCGATCAGGATCACGATATAGGGGAACCACTCCGTTTTGGGCCGGGCTTTCCGGTATTCACTGATGTTCCGGACTCCGGCCGATTTCATGATGTCGTAGCGTCTCAGCATCTCATCGTTCAGCAGACGGAGCTTTGTGGCGGCAATCCGGGGATCGGTCACGACCGGTCCGAGCAGGTGAGGGATCCCTTCGTATGGGGCAAACTCCAGTCTCTTGGGATCGATCATCAGGAAGCGGACCTCATCGGGGCCGGCATTCATGAGAATGCTGGTGATGAGAACGTTGAGGCAGACGGACTTTCCTGTTCCGGTTGCTCCGGCGATCAGGAGATGGGGCATTCGGGCCAGATCGAAAGCGACTGGTTCACCGTTGATGTTTTTTCCCAGTGCCAGGGCGAGAGGAGATCCGATCGACTTGAAACTGGGGCTCTGGTAGATTTCCCGGAATCCGACGATCTGTCTTCGCGGATTGGGGACCTCCAGGCCGACGGCGGATTTTCCTGGAACCGGGACCTGGATGTGGATATGGGGAACCTTGAGAACCAGGGAAAGTTCGTTTGAGAGCCCGGTTACCCTGTTGACCTTGATGCCGGGAGCGGGCTGGAACTCGAAAAGCGTCACGACGGGTCCTGGCTGGCAGCCTGTCATCCGTCCCTGGACTCCGTAAGTCTGGAAGAATTCGGACAGGGTCCGTTCCGTATCCTTCAGAAACTGGGGAGATGTGGCATCGCTGAGAGGAGGTAGGGGATCCAGAACCTGATCGGAAGGGCGAAATGTCACCGGGTTTCCCGGGGATGTCTGGTGGGGTGGGGATGTCCGTCCCTGTTCTTCGGAGCGGGTCTCTGGCAGGGTTCTGGACTTTGCGGGTCGTTCGGCCGGCGAATGGATGGATGGAAGAGGAGGGAGATCGAGATACTCCTCCTCCATTGCCGGGGGTTCGGCTGAAGACACCGGGAACTCCGATGGTGAAAGGGAATGCTCAATCGAGGGAGGAAGGGAGGCCAGGGCGGTTTCTTCGGGAGCAGGCTCTTTCCTCCTTTTGATCTTTTCCTTCAGGCGTTCTTCCAGAACGTGGAGATGGGGGAGCGCTACTGTCAGAAAAGCCAGTGTCAGGACTGTAAGGTAGAGAAGGAACGCTCCGCCGGGGTTCAGTTGGGATTGGGCAATCTCATACAAGGTTCCTCCCGAGGCTCCTCCCGGAGGATAGGGAGAACTCCAGGATGCGGGCATGGCCCCTGCCAGAAGTGCCGGGACCGACAGGAAGACCAGAGCCCATCCGCCATAGATGCGAAGGGGAGTTTTCTCGTCCTTCAGCTGAGACCAGAGAAGCTGGGAGAGGAAGAGGAGGGGAAGGTAGGCTCCGGCTCCAAGAACCTCGAAGAGAAAATCCGAGATGGTGGCTCCCACGTACCCCATCAGGTTCTGATCCGAGGTTCGGCTCGAGAATGTGAACAGGGACGGATCGTCCGGGTGCCCGGTGGTCAGGGAGAGTAAAAGAAAAATCAGGAGGGATGTTCCGGCAGTGAGCCGGATATAACGTCCAAGGCGTTTTTCATGCGATGGCACTGCCGGGGAGACTAGGGGTTCCAGCGTTGGGCTCCGTGCGTTTTACATTTCAAGGAGAACGGGAATGATGACGGGGTCCCGTTCGAAATTTTTCTTGAAGTACCGGCGCAAATGATTGTGAACATGGGTCTTGAGTGCGGAGATCTCCTTTTTGACTTCCGGATCGAGTGTCTGGAGAAGAACTTCGACCTGGTTCTTGAGAATGGCGTTCATTTCAAGCGAAAGATCGGAGAGAACCACTCCTCTGGTCGTGATTTCCGGGCCGAGCACAATCTCTCCCGTCTGCTGGGAAAGGGCAAGGATCACCGTCACAATCCCGTCGGATCCCAGTCGCTGGCGGTCCCGGATGACCATATCCTCGACATCTCCGATGCCTTTTCCGTCTATGAATACCCGCCCGGATGGAATCTTTTCCCGAATCTTGACTTCCGAAGCGGATAGCTCCAGGACGACACCATTCTCGATGACGAAGACTCTTTCGGGGGGCACGCCGGTCTTGATGGCTGTCTGGGCATGCTGGGTCAACTGCCGGAACTCCCCGTGCATCGGAACGAAGTAGTGGGGTTTCAGCATTCGGATCATGAGTTTCTGGTCTTCCTGGCTGGCATGGCCGGAAACATGGATCTCGGAAATCCTCTTGTAGAAAACCTTTGCACCTTTCCGGCCGAGGAGATTGATGATCTTGTTGATGGCCCGTTCGTTCCCGGGAATGATCCTGGCCGAGAGGAGGATCGTGTCCCCCTGGCCAATGGAGATGTGCTTGTGGTCCCCCAGGGCCATCCGGAATAGCGCGCTCATGGGCTCCCCCTGGCTTCCCGTGGTCAGGACGGTGACTTTTTCGGGAGGGTGCTGCGTGACCTGGTCGATCCGGATGATCTGATCCGCCGGAATGGACAGGTATCCCAGTTCGGACGCGATTCGGGAATTGGTTTCCATGGAGCGGCCGGTCAGTGCGATCTTCCGTCCGTTCCGGATGGACACGTCGGCGACCTGCTGGAGGCGATGGATATTGGAAGAGAATGTGGCTACGATGACCCGCCCGGTTGCTCCCGCGATCATCTGGTCGAGCGGTTCGGTCACCTGCCGTTCGGAGAGAGAAAGACCTTCCTTCTCGGAATTCGTGCTGTCGCTGATCAGGCACAGAACCCCTTCTTCTCCCAGACTGCAGAGTCGGTGCATGTCAAAATGTTCGTTGTCGATCGGTGTCAGGTCGATCTTGAAATCCCCGGTATGCAGGACGATGCCGGCATCGGTCCTGATGGCGAAGGCCACTCCGTCGGCGATGCTGTGGGTGATACGGATCGGTTCGAATGTAAAGGGGCCGACCGTGTATTTCTCCCGGGGGCGGATGGAAACAAGTCTTGGAGGGGAAAGGGACTTGTGTTGCCGGACCTTCCCTTCCACAAGCCCGAGCGTCAGGGGCGTTCCAAAAATGGGAACGTCGAATTCCCTCAGGAAGTAGGGGATCGCTCCTATGTGATCTTCATGTCCATGAGTCAGGAAGAGGGCCAGGAGACGGTTCCGGTTTTCTTTAAGAAAGGTCATGTCGGGAATGATGAGATCGATTCCCAGAAGGTCGTCTTCCGGGAACAGGACCCCGCAGTCGACGACGACGATCCCTTCCGGGGTCTCGTAAGCAGTCATGTTCATTCCGATTTCCCCGATCCCGCCAAGGGGGATGATTCTCACCCATGGTTCGGTTTCGATGGTTCGGTCTTTTGTGGAGGCTGTTGTCACTGGTTCAAGAGCTCCTTTCCCATCTGGTGCATTCTATCAAAAAAAAGGGGATGATGTAGTTGGATGTCGCTGGACAGAGAAAGAAAATCTTCGGGGGTCAGGCCGTCCACCTTTCGCTCCAGTCTCCCCGGCCCTGCATCCGGAAAGATTTCCCCCGGAGGGATATCCAGGTCGGGGAATGCGGTCCGGAAAGCCCGGGACAGGGATTTTCTCCGGTAGCAGAAAAGATTCCGGGAAATGGCGATGGCCGCCCAGACGACAGGTGACGGTGGAGTCAGTCCAGGCCGGACGGTAACGACGGACGAGTGAACTTTTGGGGGCGGATGAAATGCCCCTGGTGGCAGGTCCATCCGTTTCCGGACATCTGCCAGGTAACTGGTGACGAGGGACAGGTGGCCGTAATCTGCATCCGACTGTTTTGCGAGAAGACGCCGGGCTACTTCCCTCTGGAACATCAGCACCATGAAGGCCGGCGGATTGTCTGCTCCCAGCAGACGGAGGTAGAGTGGGACGGAAATATTGTAGGGCAGGTTTGAGACGACGATATAGGGCTCTCCGTCTTCTCCGAACGGATAGTCCATGGCATCTGCTTCCATGATCCTGACGCCGGGGTTTTCTTCGAACCGGTGTTTCAGCGACTGAATCAGACGGGAATCCCGTTCCAGAAGGCGAAGGTCCTCCGTCATCCGGGCAAGCCAGTCGGTCAGGATCCCTCTTCCGGGGCCGATTTCGATGATCGCGCATGGAAGGACGTGCGACTCCCGTGCCAGGATGGCAATCTTCCGGGCCGTTTCCGGATCGGTCAGAAAGTTTTGTCCAAGACTTTTCCTGGGAGAGGGGATCTGGTGACCGATTGTTCCGGTGTGGGTAGTGGTGCATTGTCTGCGTGATTTTGGAAGGATATTCCGGCCGTCCTTTCTATGCCTATTTTTCTTTCAATGCCAATCTGTTCTAAAATATCACACCTTCATCCGCCAGGAAAAGAAATCTGGAAAGAGAGCCTGATGCAATCACGTTTCCCCTATGATAACGGAATTCTGTTCGAGCAAGGGGAGGACTCCGACCAGAAATGGGCCTTCCGATGGTTCATGCTCGTTTCCTTCCTCATTCATGTTGGGGTGCTGCTCCTTTTTATCAAGAATCCGGCAGTTCGGGATGCGCTGGAAGAAATGCTTCAGCCTCAACAGAAACCGTTGACGGCCGCCCAACTGAAGAAGCAGGCTCAGGAGAAAAAACCGGTTTTCATCGATCTGCTGGATCCTTCCAAGGTGCCGCTTGCGGATCAGTCCGTGGCTCCACCCTTGCCCAAAGGTTACTCTCTATCCGGAAAGCTCAACGCCCCCAACAGAATGGAGCGGAAGGCCTCTCCTTCGGCTCCGGAAGAGCGGCCCTCTCC
>DAIEST010000140.1 GCA_027346125.1 Leptospirillum sp.
AACCCGGATCGCCGAGCAGTTCGGCGGCGGCGGGCATCCTCGCGCCGCCGGATTCATTGTCCCGCAGATCGTCCATCGCCCCCTCTGAACGATACGTTCGGCAACACAGTCCTCTCAGGCGCTTCGACAAGACAAAAAAAAGGGGAAGGCACAAGGCCCTCCCCCAACGATGGTCCTCTCAGGACCCGAAGTCTTAACCGACTTCGATCTCGACTGACCTTGGCTTCGTTTCGGCCAGTTTTTCGATCCTTACGTTCAATACGCCGTCCTTCATTGTAGCGGAGACCCTCGCAGGATCGGCGTCGTCCGGAAGAGAAAAACTTCTCAGGAAGGTTCCGTAGAGACGTTCGATACGGTGATATTTCTTCCCGTTCCTCTCCTCCGAGACCTTTTTGCGCTCCCCCGAGACGGTCAGCACACCACTTTAGATAGAGACTTTGACATCTTCCCTCTTCACTTCCGGAAGCTCTATCGTCACGTGGTAAGACTCGCCATCCTCGGCAATATCCACTACAGGAGCCCAATCCACGGCAGTCATCGCCTGCCGCTCATCTGTCCGCACTTCTTGCGGAAAACGTCCGAACATAGGGGAAAACCTACGTCCCAGATCTTCCAGTTCGCGGACAGGGTCCCATCTCAACAGGCTTGTCATGGCAAATCCCTTTCTTTATGAAATGGTTTGAATCTTGAAGATCCATCCGGATCTTTATCTTGGAGGTCAGGCCCTTTGGCCCCCCCACTTTCTCTCAACTCAATTATATCTCCCCTCGACATGGTGTCAAGTATTATGTCAAGTACAAAAACACCTTTCCGGAAGAACCATCCTGTCAAATTCACAGATTGACCAGAGGACAGGCTTCCAAGACAGAACGGTCCGAACTGGACGCGAATCAGATGGAGAACCTCATATCCCTTGGCCTCAAACAATCGACGAATCTCCCGGTTCCGACCTTCGAGCAGTGTCATGAAAACCCAGGTCGAGCGACTGTTTTCCCGTTCCAGCGCAACCTCCGGCGGAAGAAAACCCAGTTCATGGGCCCATGTACCTGATGAAAGCTCTTTCCAGTCCTCAAGAGAAATCGCCGGTCGAACCTGAACCCGGTACCGTCTCGGAATCTTCCGGGCGGGGTCCAGCAGGGGAGCCAGAAGCGCAGTACGGTTCGAGAGGAGGACAAGACCCGCAGACGCCTGATCAAGACGCCCTACCGGCACGATCCGGGAGGGATCGACAGTCCGGGTCATCTCAGGAGGAAGCGAGAGAAGTTCTCCCGGGGTTTTTCTTCCCCGGGGATCTGTCCTGGTCACAACCACACCGCGAGGCTTATTGAATCCGAGAACCACAGGAACATCCTCCAGGAGAGGATTCCCGTCCAGAAGAAAAACCGGTGGATGTCCTTTTTCTTCCGGGATAAAGTCATCCCAGTTTCCGAGAACACCAACCCCGTCCAGGGAGAGTCGTCCCGACCGGATCCACTCCCTGGCCATTCCTCTCGATCCCAGTCCAAGCTTGGAGATCCATCGATCGGCCGTATGCCCCGATCGTCCCGGGCTGGAGTCAACAGAACGCGTCTTTTTTTGAAAAAGTCCCGGTTTCCTCATTTATCCCCAAATTACCGTGATTTCAGTTGACTTCAGGGTCAATCATAGATTTATTTCACTCAAGGTCAATCAATCGCGTTTTTTCTTGACCAAGCTCCTTCTTTGAAATAAAATAGATATATACAGGCCACGCATACGAAACAAGGGGAGTCCATCCTGGACTCCTGATAGAGAGGGTAGAGTGAATTGGGTAATCAACCAGTCGGTGTCATGGTGCCTTGGTGCACATCTTCTAAGTAGTACGGTTCCTTATCACACAACGATAACCCGTATTGCCTGCGCATACCACGTCAATCCCGTCCTGGTGGCGGCCGTCATTGAGCGGGAATCGCACTTCAACCCGCATAAAGTCAGGCAGGAAAGACGTATCCATGATATTTCACGGGGGCTGATGCAGGTTACGCTGAGGACTGCCCGCTGGATGGGGTTCAGGGGAAAGCCCGAATCACTCAATGTTCCGTGGATCAATATTCATTACGGGACACGATACCTGTCATATCTTCTCAAACGCTACTCGAACACGCCCGATGCCCTTGCTGCCTACAACGATGGCAGACCTCGAAAATGGCACGGGCGTTACATCACCTCACGGGGGTCCTATGCTGTGGACCATTATGTCAAGGCAATTCTGAAGAATTCCAAGACACTCGTGCTGGCGGCCACGTCTGAACAGTTCCGGAGGACCCCCCGTTTTTCGGAAGGGAACGGGTTACCGTCCTCCGGACGTTCTTCCTGGCGACTGGCCCAGCTCGGGCTTCCGACTTCCGGCCTTTTTAACAGGATGGAGATGGGTTTTTAGCCACTCTGCCCTGAGATCCACATATGTAGCCAGACTCTCGATTGTCTTATCGATACGTGCTTCCTGGGCGCGATGTTCAAGAGATTCGTAAAACAGCATGGCGCCCCCGAGCACAACCAGCCCTCCCATCGTCAGGGCGATGGCAGACCGGACAGGATGCCGGATCCCAAGACCGAGGGCGATGGCAACAATTCCCAGCGCAATCACCAGAAAACACAAAATGGAAAGTACCAGCATCGTCATACAAGTCCTCCTTGTACAGCCTGTAGCAGGATTCCGGAAGACGGTGTCTTTCCCGAATCCCGTTCCCTCATAGAGTCTTTATGACTCTATCCCGACCATCCTCCCGATTCAAGCCAAATTGCCGTTTGACCATACAAAAAGTTTCTTCCTCCAGAAATTGCCGCGATCCTTACCCAAGGCTCTGCCTCTTGATTCTCCCTAACCAGCCAGACTTCCCCGGGAAAAAAATGCCCTGACCTTTTCGATCGGCGAGAGATCCCCATGTTCCGGTTTCGCGAATATGCGTACTGCCAACTGTCTCACCGGCATTTTTTCCAGCATCTCCGCCAGGGGTTCGGGGCTGAGCCCTCCCGTCAGCGGTTCATAAATCCAGATCTGTCGTTCGCCCATCTGCCAGGGATTCTCCGGTCTCGTATCCCGGAATGCCACATCCACCCGGAAAGGACTCCCTTCCTCCTGGGCTCCCAGCAAGGCTTCCAGCTTTTCGCCGATTGCAGCAGGCGTTCCGAACTCCGTCGTCTGTATATCCTCCTCTTCGAACACCAGTCGCCACTCTTTTTTTCGTTCCAGAAAGCGGCCCCACCGGATTCCGAGGCCGGATCGCCGTCCATCCGGATCAGACTTCCAGTTCCTGACAGTTTCAAGAAGAGCGTGATCCGTCAGTCCCAGATAGGAATCCAGATTCTCCGTCGGGTTGGAGAATCCCCATTCGTCCATTGTTTCACCGATCAGATCCTTGAGTGTCATGTCAAAAACCCGGGTCGTCCGGTGGAAATAGATCTGTCGGTACATAAACGCCCTGGCTGTCACAAAAACTTCAAATGCACCCAGTCCGGAACGGTGAAGCGCCAGCTTTCCCTCCCTGATGTGCGTGTAATAGAGAAGCCGGTCGAGATCCACAGGACCAATCGCAACTCCGCACATGTAGGAATCCCTGAGGACATAATCGAGGTTGTCCACTGTGAACAGTCCCGAAAAAAGTGGCTTCAAAGCCGCCAGAAAGGGAAGATTCCCCGGAACCGGGTTCGGTCCGGATCCTTTTCCGATCAGATAGGCGACCCAGTCGGCTGAAATCTGCTCCCCTGGCAGAAATCCTCCCGAAGGAGACCGGTCAAGCGCTTCGATCAGCGGCCTCAATGGTCCCCGAATCAGGCTTTGCCCCACACGTTCATGGGAGAGACCAAACTTCGGAAACAGGACATGCTCATCGAAGAAGTGACAGAACGGTCCGTGCCCGACATCGTGGAGCAATGCGCAAACACGCAAAAGTTCTTCAAAAAGGAAGGGAGAAAAAATACCTGGATAGGAATGGTCGAACGCCGGATAGAGATGGGTCGCGAATCGTCCGGCAATATGCATGGCCCCCAGGGAATGAACAAAACGGGAATGTTCCGCCGAGGGAAATACCAGTCGGGCACTCTGTAACTGGAGGATGGAACGAAGCCTCTGGAGCCAGGGAGAATCGATCAAATCCCTTTCTGTTGCATTGTTCCGGATGGAGGGAGACGAAACGAAGCGGATATACCCGTGAATGGGGTCGGAGAAAAGAGAAACGCCCCGGAATGGGTCTTCCGAGGCGGAAAATGACTTGGGGGTGGACGACGACAAAGACACATCTCCTCCCTGGGATTGCGAGAGACAGGACATAAGCCGAGTTCTGTCATGCTGTTTCCAGCAAGGGTGACCATTACTCTAGGATCCCAGTTACCTGGGACCTCAAGCGACCTTACCCGAGGGCACAAACCGGACCGGTTCCATTCCACTTTCGTGGAAAAGCCCCCCTATTTGGTCTTGCACCAGGCGGGGTTTACCATGCCGTTTCTGTCACCAGAAACGCGGTGAGCTCTTACCTCGCCATTTCACCCTTACCCGATCGCTCGGGCGGTATCTTTTCTGTGGCACTTTCCTTCTCGTCGCCGAGACTGGGGATTACCCAGCGCCTTGTCCTATGGTGCTCGGACTTTCCTCCCGGGGATACCGGGCGGCCACCTGCCCATCTCTCGCAAAACCCGGAGAGACTATGTGTCAGGCCCCCTCCGGTCAAGGGCCTCATTTGCCAGCCGGTCGGCATCGGCGTTCATCGACCGGGGCACATGCTCGAAACGGATCCTGGGAAACTCTTTCACCAGATCCTGGACTCTCTGAAAATAAGGAAGAAGACCGGCGTTTTTGACCCGATACCGCCCGATCACCTGACGGATCATCAACTCGGAATCAGCCCGCACCAGAAGCTCCTGAACGCCATTCTTTCTGGCTGCCTCAAGTCCGGCCACAAGGGCCTGGTACTCTGCCTGGTTGTTTGTACCGACAGGGAGAACACGCCCTTCCTCGAGAAGAATCGTGCCATCGTCCTCCTGAAGAACATAACCGAGTGCCGAAGGCCCGGGGTTCCCCCGTGAGGCTCCGTCACAATAGAGAATCACGTCTGTCTCGTGTCCTGGGTCCGGGTCCCCTGGAAAACCGCTTCGCCTTCCGTTCCCCGGTCCGGAAGATAGAGCCATCTCTGGCAAAAAAGACAGGTCACAATCTTTTGCCGTTTCTTGACTTCGGTCACGGTCCTGGGCGGCAAACTCATCCGGCATGCCTCACAGGCCCCCTCCAGGAGACGGGCGACAACCATTCCGTTACGATGGGATCCCCGAAGACGATTGTATGTTTTCAGGAGATCTTCAGGAAACGCCCGTTCCACATCGTTTCGTTCCTGGCTCATTTCCTCGATCCGGCGATGGCGATCCCGGATCTGGTCACCTTTTTCCGACGAAAGAAGATCGAAACTGCTCTTCTCACGGTCGAGCATTTCCTCAAATCCAGTTATCTTCTTGCGCAACAGGTCCTGATTCTCAAGAATATGCAGAATCTCCTCTTCGAAACGGTCCTTTTCGTCCCGGCGAAACTCCATCTCGGAAAGGTACGCCTGAATATCCCGGGGGTGCTTCAGTTCCTTCTGCCTCTTTTTCCCCTCGACCAGCAATCTTTCCGTTTCCCGAAGCTCAAGATCGATCTGGACCCGCCGGGTTTCAAGATCCTCAAGCTCCTTGCGGGAAGCAGCAATCTGCCGCTCCAGACTATCCACTTCCGACCGGGCAGTCCCAATCAGGCCGGATGCTTCCTGTATCTCTAACGTGAGCCGTAGAACTTCCACATCCATTGTCTGCAACCGGTAAACCAGGGAAAGCGTTCCCTGGACCGAGTGGCTATCTGCCAATCGAACCTCCCTATCTCTTTTCCGTCCCTATCCCACCCCAGGAGAGTTGGTGGGCCCACCAGGATTCGAACCTGGAACCAACCGGTTATGAGCCGGTAGCTCTGCCGTTGAGCTATAGGCCCCTTTACCAGTCTACAAAACTCTTGAGGTGCTTGCTCCGGCTTGGATGCCGGAGCTTCCGCAAGGCCTTCGCCTCTATCTGGCGAATCCGCTCGCGAGTTACGTCAAAGTCCTGACCCACTTCTTCCAGCGTATGATCGGTCGATTCACCGACCCCGAAGCGCAGTCGGATCACCCGTTCTTCCCGTTCCGTCAGAGACGAGAGCGCCTTCCCGATCTTCCGCACAAGGTCGTAGCGGACAGCAGAATCGATCGGGGAAATCGATTTTTTGTCTTCGATAAAGTCTCCAAGATGACTATCTTCTTCTTCCCCGATCGGTGTTTCAAGGGAAATCGGCTCCCGGGCAATCTTAAGGACCCGACGGACTTTCTCCACCGGCATCTGCATGTCCTTCGCCAACTCTTCCGGAAGAGGTTCCCTCCCGAGTTCCTGTACCAGGTGACGGGTTGTCCGGATCAGCTTGTTGATTGTTTCGATCATGTGGACCGGAATCCGGATTGTCCGCGCCTGATCGGCGATCGCACGTGTGATGGCCTGCCTGATCCACCATGTGGCATAGGTCGAGAACTTGAATCCTCTCTTGTATTCGAATTTGTCCACCGCTTTCATCAGACCGATGTTCCCCTCCTGGATCAGGTCCAGGAACTGGAGGCCCCGGTTGGTATAGCGCTTGGCAATCGAAACCACCAGCCGGAGATTCGCCTTGATCAGTTCGGCCTTGGCTTCCCGAACCTTCCGTTCACCTTCCTCCAGAAGACGAAGACTCTCCCGTATTTCCGCCGAAGAGAGCAATGCCGCCACTTCCGCATCGTGAATCCGTTCCTGGGCCAAACGGAAGGACTGAAGCAATTCGAGTTTCTCCGCATCGCGAAAACGTTCCCCGGGATCTGCTCCATCCTTCAGAAGCGACAGCGCCTTCAGGATCTCTTCCTTGCCGGCTCCGAGGCGTCGTCGGGAATGGTCCATGCTTTTTTCGGACTCTTCAATGATCATGACAATTTCGTGCAGCTGTCGGATCATCAATTCGACCTGCCGCCGATGAAGTTTCATCTGCATGATCAGTTCGACGATTTCTTTTTTGATCTTTTTCGCCTGCTCCCGGAGTTCACGCTTGCGGGAAGTATTCTTCTGGGCTTCTTTCCACTTCTCGGAAATCGCATTCAGCTTCAGAAAGAGCTCTGACAGGATTTCCGTATGCTGGACAAACTGCTCCCGGGCTTCCCGCAAGGAAGCGGAATCTCCCTCCTCAGCATCCTCTTCCGCTTCTTCCTCAAAGACATCGACGATCTCCCGGACTCCCATCTGCCCCGTCTGGAACTTGTCCCGGAGAGAGAGGATACTGCGAACAGTCAGGGGCATTCCAAAGAGGATCCCCGAAACTTCCTTCTGTCCCTCCTCGATCCGCTGGGCGATCGCAATTTCCCCTTCCCTCGTCAAAAGAGGAACCGCTCCCATTTCCTTCAGGTACAGCCTTACGGGATCATCAATCCGGGAAAGGGCTCCCGGAGTCATGTCGATGCCTTCGTCCTCCTCCTCGACATCCCCTCCCCGTACCGTATCCAGTTCCGTAAATCCCTCTTCATCCTCGGCATCAATGTCGGTATACCCGGCCTCACGGGATTCCTCATCCACTATATCGATGTTCATATCCCCGAAATAGGACATAAGGCTGTCGAGCTGGTCCGATCCGATCGCTTCAGGCGGAAGAACATTGTTCAACTCATCATAAGTGAGGTATCCGCGCTCCTTGCCAAGACTGATCAGATCCTTCATCTCGTTCAGTTTTTCACCTTTGCTCATTCGATCTCCTGCTTATCACGTCAATCATTGGCAACCTGGATCTTCAGGGTATCAGACAGACACCCTGTCCTTGCGGTAAAAACGACGGACACGCGATACCAGATCCGCCAGTCGCTGAGACCTCGTGTCATGATCTTCCGGAAGTTGAATCCAGAACTCCGCCAGCATTGGCTCCTTGAGAACAAGCTCCCTCGTGTCAACGGGGTTGCGGGCCGGTTCTTCCCACAGTGTCCGGACGAACAATGCCAGTCTCTCCGAGGTTATAAATGAGAAATCGGTTCCCTTCATGATCGCCGCGGGATGAGGGTCGGAACCGTCTGTCCAGAGCCGGACCAGTTCAAGAACAAGATTCCTCTCCATCAGTTCACGATTTGAAATGCGCCCATGGGGACGCACCGGAGAATGGGCTGATGACCGCTCTTCCTCCAGTGTTTCTTCGCGAAACAACCCCTGGGCCAGCAGATCCTTGTTCAACTGGAAAAGGGATGCCCCCCGGGACAGGAAAAGATCCAGCCGTTGGGGATCGGGGATTTTCTTGGCAAGACCGTAGTAGGTCTCCAGCAAAACCTTCCGGTCCTCACCTGACGCCGCCCGGACCCGCTCCTCAAAAAGTTCCATTACAAAATCCAGTACTGGCTTTGCCGTTTCGACAGCCCGCCTGATCGCGTCCGGACCGGACTGGCGGACCCACTCGTCAGGATCCTTCCCTTCAGGCGTCTGGACCGCCTTCACCGGGATTCTGGCGTCCAGGACAAGCCGATCGGCAAGACGGACCACTGCATTTTGTCCCGCCTTGTCTCCGTCAAACACGACAACAACCTCATCCACAAGTCGGGAGAGATGAATCAGGTGCGCATCTGTAAGCGCCGTCCCCAGAGGAGCCACCACCGACTCGATCCCGGCCTCAAAAAGAACCATCACATCGAAATACCCTTCTACCACAAGAGCGCGGCGGGTCTTTTCAAGCGACGCCCTTGCCTGGTCGAGGCCAAACAGGACCTCCTTCTTGCGGAAGAAAGGATGTTCGGGGGAATTCAGGTATTTTGGCCCGGAAGCATCTCCGGAAAGGATTCGACCGCCGAACGCCACGGTAGGCCCATATTCCAGGCGGATCGGAATCATCAGCCGTTCACGAAAAAACTCCCTGTACCCCCCGGGCCCCTTCCTGAGAAGACCAAAAAGCTCCCAGTCCTCACGCCTGGATGGAGGAACGCGATTCAGGATCGTTCCCGGTGCCGACCACCCCAGACCGAAACGGTCGACTGTTCCCGGATGAAGACGCCGCGTTTCCAGAAGATACCTTCGGGCGTTTTCCCCTTCTGTCAGATGGAGCACCCTGCGAAAAAGGGACTCCGCTTCGCGACAGACAGAGAAGCACTGTTTTTTTCGATCATTTTTCTCCCCCCGGGCTTCCGGCGGGGAGATTCCCGCCTGATCCGCCAAAAGGCGGATGGCTTCGGGAAAGGTCTTCCGTTCAAACTTTTCCACGAACCGGAAAACATCACCGCCAGCCTGGCAACCAAAGCAATAGAAGAGCTGTTTCTCAGGGTCGACATGAAAGGAAGGCGTCCGTTCCTCGTGAAACGGACAGAGGCTGACATAAACCCGCCCACGGCGCTTGAGGGACACACGATCGCCTACGACTCGGACGAGGTCACTCGCCCGTCGAACCTGCTCCAGCCAGTCCTTGTACTCCCTAGACTCCAGTTCCGCCGTCTTAGGCTCCCAGTCGGGTTTTGACTTTCTGACTCACCAAACGGTTATCGACACGCCCGGCCGTCCTGGGGGACAGCCACTTCATGACAAGCCCCATATCCCTGGGGGAGGCGGCACCCGTCTCGCTAACCGCCTGTTCCAGCAAAAGCTCCAACTCTCTTTCCGACAAAGGCTCTGGCAGATATTCCTTAAGGATGTCTCTCTCTGCCTTTTCTTTGTCAGACAGGTCCATCCGGCCGGCCTTCTCGAATTGTTCGATGGCCTCGTCAAGTTTTCTGAGCATCCCGGAAAGAACGGCCACAACCTCAGCTTCCGTCAGGGAAGATCCCTTCCCTTTTTCAATCTCGGCATTCCGGATTGCAGACAAAGCCATACGGACGATCGAAAGACGCACCTTCTGTCCGGATCGGAGGCTTTCCTTCTGGTCGGTCCGAAGACGTTCAAGCAGCCCGGAATCGGCCGTCATCACCGGGACGCCAGCCTGGCGCGCTTGAGTGCTTTCTTTCGTGCGGCCAGCGCTTTCTTCTTCCGGCGCACACTCGGTTTCTCGTAATGCTCCCGTTTCTTGATCTCGGAAAGGATCCCTGCCTTTTCGCACTGTTTCTTGAAGCGCTTCAACGCACTTTCAAACGATTCGTTTTCCTTGATCCGGACTCCTGTCATGAACCCTCCTGTAATGAATGCGCCAGCCAGAATGAAAATCCCATTTTGCAAAAAACAGTTTTCCAGTTTACTGCTTTCAAAATGCTTATGTCAAAAACACCCCAAGGCACACCCTCACCCTCTTCGTTCATTTTACCACAACATCAAAACCAACGGGAAAAATGCAAACAAATGCTTTACAGCAATCAATTATTTTTGTTACAGTCCTCCAGAGAATGGAGGAAGCTCCATCCGGTCCGCACTGTATTGCATGTGCGGCCGTTCTGAAGATCAATCCTGCAAGGAGGCTTTCATGGCAAAAGCGACAAAGGCAACCCTGACCAAGTCGGACCTGATTGATACACTCCATTCCAAGAACGGCACCCTGACCAAGAAAGCCGTGGCAGAAGTCGTTGACCAGCTGTTTTCAACGGTTACCGAACAGGTGGCGAAGGGCTCTTCCGTCAATATAGTCGGGTTCGGGAAATTTCACGCCGTGAAGCGTGCCGCCCGGATGGGAAGGAATCCTGCTACGGGGGCGACGATCAAGATCGCTGCCACCACGACACCCCGCTTCTCTGCCGGAAAAGCATTCAAGGATGCGGTAGGGAAAAAGAAGTAACAAAATCTCTGGTTCAGTTAACCGGGGGGCCAAGTCATCTGACGTCCGCCCATAAGGTGGAGATGGAGATGCCCCACTGTCTGCCCCCCGTCTGACCCGGTGTTTACCACCAGACGGAATCCGCCGGCGGCAAGTCCCTGATCGGCGGCAATCCGGACGGCTGTGCTGAAGAGTTTCCCCACGCGTTCCTCCCCTCCCTGTCGCTGGAGGGCTCCCGCGATATCCTGAACGTGTTCCCTGGGTACCACCAGGACATGGAGAGGGGCTTGCGGGTTCACATCGCGAACCACAATGGTCGCGTCGTCTTCATAAAGCTTCTGTGAGGGAATTTCTCCTCTCAGGATCCGGCAGAACACACAAGAAGGCTCATTCATTCCCGGCATCCCCTTTTCTTTCGGTTCTTGACTGTTTTTCTTGAAGACCTCCCGTTCCACGACGGGTTTCCAGTACTTCCATGACCTCTTCCCAGGAGAGTCCGAACCGTTCCAGCGCAACTCCCATATGAAACACCAGATCCGCCCATTCGCTGATCTGTCGTTCCCGGGACTCCGAAAGGGACGCAATCAGGACTTCTGTCGACTCTTCCTGAACTTTCTTCAAAACATGGTCTTCCGGTTTTTTCAAAAGGGATGCCGTATAGGATATGGACGGATCCTCCCCGCGCCGTGCGCGAATGGTTTCCAGAAGATCGGCCCAGGTCTCGAATGGCGGCAGCGTTCTGGCAGAAGATTGGGAAGAAGGCGGCGGATCGAAGCAGGAAACGGCACCCGTATGACAGGTGGGACCAGCCGGACGCGCGAGAATCAGGAGAGCGTCCCGATCGCAGTCTTCCCGTATTTCGACGACCTGCAGGTAGTTTCCTGATGTTTCTCCTTTTTCCCAGATGCGGTTACGGCTCCGGCTGTAGAAAGTAACCCGGCCAGTAGACCGGGTTTTCTCCATCGATTCCTCGTTCACGTAGCCAAGCATCAGCACCCGGCCAGTGATCCAGTTCTGGACGACAGCCGGAACAAGTGCATCCTTCTGGAAAGAACGCTCCGAAAGCTCCACCCTTTCCTCCATGAATCTATTCGATCGCTGGCTGTCCCCTGAGCGGACGGACCGGAGAGCCCCGCTCCAGAAGATACTCTTTCAGTGCGGGAACCGTGAGTTCTCCAAAATGGAAAAGGCTGGCAGCCAGGGCAGCATCTGCCCCCGCATCAAACGCCTCACGAAAATGCTCCATAGACCCGGCTCCGCCCGATGCGATGACAGGAACGCGCACGCGGCGGGTCACCTCACCGATCAGTGCCGTATCGTATCCCATACCGGTTCCGTCACGATCGATGGAGGTCAGGAGGATCTCGCCCGCCCCCAGCCCCACCGCCTTCTCGATCCATTCCAGCGCATCGAGGCCGGTAGGGACCGTCCCCCCGCGACTATAGACCCGATACCCTCCGGATTCCCTGCGGACATCAACAGCCAGAACAATGCATTGGCTCCCGAATCGACGGGCGCCTTCCCCCAGCAGATCCGGATTCTGAATCGCCGCAGAGTTGATGGATACCTTGTCCGCTCCTGCCAGAAGCATCTTTCTCATGTCTTCAATGGAACGGATTCCGCCTCCCACCGTCAGGGGCAGGAATACTGCCTCCGCCGTGTGCCGGACGACATCAAGCAGGGTTTCCCTTTCCTCCACTGTCGCCCCGATATCCAGAAGACAGATCTCGTCGGCTTCCATGCGGTTATAGAGACGGGCAACTTCCACCGGATCTCCCGCATCCACAAGATTCCCGAAGCGAACGCCCTTGACGACCCGGCCGCCCTTCATGTCAAGACAGGGGATGATCCGTTTAAGAAGCACCCGGTCTGTCCTTCGGTTGGCTTTCAGTCGGATAGCCCAGGAACGAAAGGGCCAATGACAGGTCCATCACGCCGGTATACAGGGACTTTCCCACAATCGCACCATCGATTCCCATTTCCCGGAGGAGGGAAAGGTCCGAGAGATCGCGTATCCCTCCGCTTGCAATCACCGGAGCCCTCACCGTTCTTTTCAGGATTTCGTACCTTGCAAAATTTGGCCCCGACAGCAGTCCGTCCCGCTGGATATCCGTATAGACGAACCCCCGGACTCCCATTTCCGACATCCGGACCATGACTTCCAGCGGATCCCGGGAATCGACATCCAGCCATCCCCTGACCGCCAGCCCATCGTCACGGACATCGATCCCGACATAGAACCGATCCGGGTGGCGTTCGATCATTTCCCCCAGAAAAACAGGATCCGTAATGGCTGCCGTCCCCAGAATCAGACGGGAAACACCCGCATCGAAATAGGAGTGCGCAATCTCGCGGGAACGGACACCGCCCCCGACCTGGACAAAACCGTTGAAGGCCTGAACGATGTCCCGGATGAGCGGCTGATTGATCGGTACACCTTCCCGGGCACCGTCAAGATCCACCACATGGAGATGGCGGGCTCCCCGTTCCCGGAAGAGCATGGCCATCTTGGCCGGATCCTCTCCGTAAATGGTCTCCTGGTCAAAACGACCCTGAGTCAGGCGGACAACCTTTCCGTTCCTGAGGTCAATCGCGGGATACAGCTGCATTTCTGACCTTTCCGAAGTTTCGAAGGATGGCAATTCCCAGATCCTGGCTCTTTTCCGGATGAAACTGCACTCCCACGGTCATCCCCCGACCGGCAACAGAGGGGAAGGGAACCTGGTATTCCGTCCTTCCAAGAACGGATTCCTCCGGAACACCTGACGCGTAAAACGAATGCACAAAATAGAACTCAAGGGTTTCCGGAAGATTGTCCCACAGGAAATGTTCCCGGCTGCGGGTCACCTGGTTCCAGCCGACATGAGGCACCTTTCCCAGGTCCGGAGAAAAAGGAACAACCTGTCCCTGAAGGAGAGAGAGGCCCCGATGGGCACCAAACTCCTCTCCCGTCTCAAAAAGTAACTGAAGCCCCAGACAGATGCCAAGAAGCGGTCGTTCGGACAGAGACCATTCCCTCAGAAACGGAACAAATCCGCGCTCCTCAAGATGGGCGATTCCTTCCCCAAACGCACCGACGCCTGGCAGAACCAGGTGGGACGCACTGCCGGCTTTCTCCGGCGATTCCGCCAGAAAGGCATCGTGCCCCGCAACTTCAAGGGCCTTGAGGACAGAGAAAAGATTTCCCATCCCATAATCGATGACAGCAGTCCGGCAGGTCACTTCTGGAGACTCCCCTTTGTCGAAGGGATCCCCGTCTGGCGGGGGTCGACCGACGCCGCTTCACGGAGAGCCCGGGCGAGCGCCTTGAACAAGGCCTCAGCCTTATGATGAAGATTCCTTCCATAGAGAATGCGGGCATGCAGGGTTGCCCCGCTTCTGACTGCCCATGCCTGGAGGAAATCCTGTATCAGGTCAGGATCAAACGATCCGATCCGTTCTCCACGCTCGAAAGGAAGCTCGTAGACAAGGTAGGGACGTCCCGACAGATCAATGACCACTTCCGCAAGGGTTTCGTCCAGAGGTGCCAGAAAATGTCCAAAACGCGTGATCCCGTGACGGTCGCCCAGCGCCTGGTCAAACAGGTCGCCCAGCACCAGTCCGGCATCCTCCACGGAATGGTGGAGATCCACATCAAGATCCCCCTTGATCTCGAGAGTGATATCGAAGAGCCCATGACGGGACAACTGGTCCAGCATATGATCGAGAAAAGGAATCCCTGTCTGGATACGGGATTGACCGGTCCCGTCCAGCACCAGTTCTCCGCGGATCACCGTCTCCCGCGTCGAACGGTCGACAGAAGCACGACGCTGTCCTGATTTTTCTCCCCTTCCGGGTGAAACAGTCTTGCGAGACCCCTTGCCGTTCACGATTCCATACCCCCCCTCAACGCATTGAGAAAAATCATGTTTTCCTCCCGTGTCCCGACAGTCACCCTGAGCGTTCCATTCAACAGGGGGTGATGGGAGCTGACATCCCGGACCAGGACTCCTTTTTCCAGAAGGAACCGGAAAATCTCTTCCGGAGATTTTCCGGCAACCCGGAAAAGGATGAAATTGGCCCGGGAGGGAATGGGCGAAATCCCCGGGATACGGGACATCTTCTCCTGGAGGTCCTCCCTCAGAACCCGGATTTCCTGAACCTGCTCCTCCAGAAGAGGCAGTACCTCGTTCAGGAGAAAGACCGCTGCCTTCTGTGTCAGGGCATCCATGTTATAAGGAAGCCGGATCTTGTCCAGTATACCCACGATCGGTTCCGGAGCGGAGAGAAATCCCAGACGCAGGCCGGCAAGTCCCATTTTCGAGAACGTCCTCAGGACCAGAAGGCTCTCCCGACCGGGAAAAGCGTCCAGGGCGGACTCCCCGTGAAACGGAAAGTAGGCCTCGTCCAGCAGGGTCGTAAATCCCGCTCTTTCGGCCAGTGTCGCCGCCTGGGAAATCTGTTCCATCGAGTAGGCTGTCCCCGTGGGGTTGTTCGGAGTCGCCAGAACAAGAATTCCCGGTTTTTCCTCCTTCAGGACCGTCTCCAGGGATTTCATGTCCAGCGTCAGATCCGGAAGGAGGGAAACTCCCCGAAAGTTCCTGCCAACAGATTTCGCAATAATCCGGTACATGGAGAACGTCGGTTCCGGACTGACAATGGAACCAGCCGTCGAGAGGAACAGGTTCAACAACACCTCATCCGAACCGTTTCCGAAAAAAAGCCGGGGAACGGGAACCCCCAGGACGCGCGAAACGACTTCCTTCAGTTCCCGGGCCTGCGGATCCGGGTAACGGTTGAACGACAGCGAGGCAACCTCACGGGCCAGGCGGGAGCGGACATCCTCCGGAAGACCGAAAGGGTTTTCCATGGCGTCGAGCTTGATCATGCCCTCCGAAGACTCCAGGACCGAGTAGCCGGACATGACGCATAGCTCGGGGCGAACCCAGGCCAGCGATTCCTTCTTCACGACACCACGCCCTTTCCGTCGAGCGAACGGGCCAGCGCAGCCCGGGCATGCCCTTCCAGTCCTTCCAGCCTTGCCAGCAGGGCCGTCGTACGGATCAGGGATCGCCGTTCATCTTCCGACCTGAACCCCATCAGGACACTCGTCCGCTTCAGGAACGTCTCGACAGAAACGGGGGAGGAGAAACGGGCAGAGCCGTTCGTGGGAAGGACATGGCTTGGTCCGTAACAATAATCCCCGAAGGCTTCCGCCGTGTCGGAACCGATAAAGACGGCCCCGGCATTCCGAATCCGGGAAAACCAGGCATCCGGATCTTCGACGTGAAGCTCCAGATGTTCCGGGTCAATCATGTCAGAAAGCGAGATCGCCATTTCGGCAGTCGGAACGACGAGCAGGAACCCGAATCTCCCCAGAGACTCCCGTGCGATCTCCCGACGCGGGAGATCCTCAAGCTGACGATCGACTTCCGCTGCGACGCGGAGGGCCAGTTCCCGGTCGGTCGCAATCAGGATTGCCGCTGCCTGCGTATCATGCTCGGCCTGGGCCAGCAGGTCCGCGGCAACAATCCCGGGATTCGCCGAACGGTCCGCCAGAACGAGAACCTCCGACGGACCTGCCACCATATCGATGTCCACCGTTCCAAAAACCTGCCGTTTGGCTTCGGCAACATAGCGATTCCCCGGACCGATAATCTTGTCCACGGCAGGAATGGTCTCCGTTCCAAACGCCAGTGCTCCGATCGCCTGCACTCCGCCGATCTGGTAAACGTCGGTCACACCGGCCACAAAGAACGCGGCCAGGATGGCGGGAGAAATTCCTTTCTCTCCGGCGGGAGACACTCCGACAATTTCAGGAACGCCAGCGACCCTGGCCACGACGGAGGTCATCAGGACGGTCGAAGGATAGGCGGCAGTTCCTCCAGGTACATAGATTCCAACGCGGGAAAGGGGAAGAATGCGGACACCGGCACGTCCGGGCGACGGTTCAAGGGATTGAACGGTGGCCCCAAGAACACGTTCATGAAACTCCCGGATCCGTTTCCGGGCCTCCTGCAATGCCTCTCTGTCCGGAAGGGGAAGAGCTTCGTAGGCTTCCTGGAGTTTCTCCGGAGCGACCTTCCAGTCCAGCTCGGTGCCGGCATATCCGTCCAGTTCCCGGGCATACCGAAGGACAGCCGCGTCGCCTTCCCTCTGGATATTCTCCAGGATTTCGGAAACACGTTCACGAACCGCTCTCCCCTCCGGATCCCTTCCCCTTGTCAGGAGCGGTTTCAGGAGAGACCGGGCCTCATCGATCTTCCTGGCCTCAAACAGGCGCTCACTGGTCTCTTTCATAGATCTCCTCCGGTGCGGGCGGGTTTGATGACTTCACTCCCCGGAGATAACTGGCTGTTTGGGGAGATGAGGGAGGATCCGATCCATAAACAGCCGGATTTCCCTGTTCCGGAGAGGCCATGAAGCACGGTTGACGACAAGCCTTGCCGTTGAAATCAGGATCTCTTCCTGAATTTCCATCTGGTTCTCGCGAAGAGTGCGTCCTGTCGCCACCAGATCGACGATCCGGTCGGCCATCCCGACCTTGGGGGCGAGTTCCAGTGAACCGTAGAGTTTCAGGATCTCGACAGACAATCCACGGTCCAGGAAAAACTGCTCGGACAGTCGCGGATACTTCGTGGCAATTCTCAAGGGACGGCCGGCGGAAAAGTCCGGACGATCCTTGGGGCCGGCGACGACCAGACGACAAAGACCGATCCTCAGGTCCATCGGTTCCAGGACATTGCGTCCCTGCTCAAGGATCAGATCCAGGCCCACGATTCCCATGTCGGCTCCACCATGCTCGACATAGGGCAGGACATCGGCGCCCCTGATCATGAGAACGCGCAAATCCTGATCCGACGAATCAAAGGTCAGGCGACGGGATTTCGAAGAAAGTCCAGGAAAATCGTACCCCGACGCCGAAAGAATTTCTACGGCATCATCGAACATCTTGCCTTTTGGCAGCGCCAGAACCAGAGGAGCGTCTATGGGGCCGCCTCCTCCCGGACTCGCTTGATCCGGGCTCCAAGTGCTTCCAGTTTTCGTTCGATACGTTCATATCCACGATCGATATGGTACACCCGCTGGATCACTGTCTCCCCATTGGCGATCAATCCGGCCAGAACAAGTCCTGCCGAAGCCCTGAGATCGGAAGCCATGACACTGGCACCTTCCAGAACAGCGCCTCCCCGGACAAATGCCCTGGAACCGTGAATATCGATATTGGCACCCATCCGGTTCATTTCCATCACGTGTGTGAAACGATTCTCGAAAACGGTCTCGACGACGGTCGAAGACCCGTTCGCAATCGCCATGAGGGGCAGGATCTGTGCCTGCATATCCGTCGGGAAACCCGGATATGGCTCGGTCCGGATGGAGGCCCCCTTCGGGCTGTCGATCCGTCTCACCGTTACCGAACTGTCTTTCGACTCGAAGGATGCTCCCATCTCCGACAGGGCCACCATCAGGGACATCAGGATCGACGAATCGAATCCATGAACAGTGAGTGGCTCTCCGAGAAGCGCGCCGGCCACCAGGAATGTTCCGGCTTCGATCCGGTCCCACATCACATTGTGGACACATGAGGAGATCTCCGGCACGCCTTCGATACGGAGCGACGATGTCCCGATCCCTTCGATACGGGCTCCCCGGGACTGAAGGCTTATGGCAAGATCCGTCACTTCAGGTTCCTGGGCCGCATTGAAGATGCAGGTCGTCCCTTTTGCCAGGACGGCAGCCATCAGGATATTTTCCGTCCCGGTGACCGTCGGGTAGGGCAGATGGATATCGCACCCCACCAACCCGTCCGTATTCGCATCGATATACCCGTGATCGATGGAGATATTCGCCCCCATCCGGACAAACGCATTCAGATGCATGTCAACGGGACGCGCACCGATCAGACAGCCTCCGGGAAGGGAGACGCGAGCCCTTTTCCGGCGGGCCAGCAACGGGCCGAGGCAGAGGATGGAGGCCCGCATGGTCCTGACCAGATCGTAAGGCGCTTCATAAGAGCTTTCATCGGCATCCGAGAGACGGAAATGGCCAGACCATCCGCCAGACTCCTCCGCCGCGGAATCGAGCGCTACGAAAGGAGCTTCCCCTCCGGGAAGGGAAACAGCCTGAATCCCCAGATGTCCCAAAAGGGACAAGGCTGTCCGGATGTCCCTGAGCGCCGGCACATTTCCGATCTCCAGACCACCCCCCAACAGAGTGGAGAAAAGAATCGGAAGAGCGGCGTTCTTCGCTCCGGAAACCCGGACATCCCCCCTGAGGGCCGCACCTCCTACAATATGGAATCGGTCCAAGCCGTTTTAACCTTTCTTCCAAAGAACCACGCGTTCCTGGCCCCCGACATCCCTCACCACCCAGGGTCCGTCACACCCGGGAACACATCCGGAGGGACCATGGAAAAACGATCCCTGATCCCCCCCTATCTCGACGGCGGCCACCCCGCCCGGTTTCAGAAGACCCGGCAGGACAGGCAGAAGCCTCCTGTAGAAATCCAGTCCGTCGACTCCCCCATCCAGCGCTTCCCTCGGATCAAACAGCCGGACCTCGGGAGACAAGGAGGGAATCGTGTTCGTGGGAACATAAGGAGGATTGGAGACCACGAGATCAAACATTCCCCGGGCGCCTATCATTTCCGTCCAGTCCCCGCATATCCTCCTCAGACGGTCCCCGACGCCGTTCATGATGGCATTCTTCAATGTCCAGGAAAGAGGGGACGGCCAACGGTCGACTGCAACCCCAACCGCTTCGGGAAAGGTTGCCAGAAGACTGACAACAAGGACACCGCTCCCGCAACCCAGATCAAGGATGCTGGAAGGTTTTTCCGATCCAAGCGTTTGCTGGACAGAAACCAGGAGGATCTCTGTCTCGGGTCTCGGAACCAGCACTCCCGGACCAATCCGGAAACTCCTTCCCATAAACGGGATCGATCCTGTGACAAGATGGAATGGCTCCCGTTTTGAACGGCGGCGAATCCAGCCTTTATACAGAGCCGACTGTTCCGCAGTCAATGGCGTATCCCATCTCGTCCAGGGCGCCATCGGATCCGACAGCACTTCCGCAAGAAAGGAACGCGCTTCCCGGCTGCCATCTTCCGGAAGAGCCCGCAGCATTCGTTCTCCCCATGCGATCCATTCCAAGACGGTTGCATCGGGATCCGGAAGATCCTCCTGCGTCTCCTGCGTCATTCGAGATGTTCGATCTCCAGCGCTCTTTCCTGCGCGCGCAATGCATCCACAAACGGGTCGATCTCCCCTTCCATCACATGGTCGAGCTGGTAGAGGGTCAACCCAATCCGATGATCCGTTACGCGATTCTGGGGGAAATTGTAAGTTCTGATCCGTTCCGAACGGTCTCCCGTACCGACCTGGTTTTTCCGGTCCGAAGCGATCTTCGCATTCTGAAGGGCTTCTTCCTTTTCCAGCAGTCGAGCCCGAAGAACCTTCATCGCTTTGGCCTTGTTCTTCAGCTGGGAGCGCTCATCCTGACAGGAAACCACGATATTCGTCGGGATATGGGTGATCCGGACTGCGGAGTATGTCGTATTGACACTCTGTCCTCCTGCGCTGGAAGCGCAGAATGTGTCAATTCGCAGATCCTTTGCCTCGATCTGGACTTCGACCTCGGTCGCTTCGGGAATGACTGCGACCGTAACGGTCGACGTATGGATCCGGCCTCCCGCTTCCGTCACGGGAACCCGTTGAACCCGGTGGACACCGCTTTCGAACTTGAGGAGGCTGTAAACGCCCGAACCCTGAACGTAGATGACCGTTTCGCGGGCTCCGCCAATCTCCGTGTCATTCGTTTCCATGATCTCGAAGCGGAATCCCTTCCGCTCAATGAAACGGAGGTACATCCTTGCCAGCTCCCGCGCAAAGAGAGCTGCCTCTTCACCACCCGCCCCTGCCCGGATCTCGAGGAAAATATTCTTCCGGTCACGATTGTCTCTTGGGAGGATGGAGTCCAGAAGCTTGAGTTCCACTTCGGACAAAACTGCGGCGAGACGCTTTTCTTCCTGGGGAACAAGCTCGAGGAACTGGGGATCATTTCGAATCTCCCCCAGATCGTCCTGCTCCCTCACAATGCGGAGATATTCCTCGTACAGGGAAACGATCCCGGAAAGCTCGGACTGGTCGCGCGCCAGCTTCATGTAGACAGTCGGATTCCGTGAAACATTCGGGTCGGCCATCTTCCCCGAAATCTCGCGATAGCGCTCGCGCATCGACTCCAGTCTCGGAAGAACCTTTTCAATAATCCCCGAAACAGACAACGTTTCCTCTTACTTCTTGGGCTGCCCATATTTCTTCATGAACCGATCCACACGACCTTCGGTATCGATAATCTTCTGTGTTCCGGTAAAGAACGGGTGGCACTCGTTACAGATATCCAGCTTCAGATTGCCGATCGTCGTCCGGGTTACGAACGTATTGCCGCATGCACACGTCACCGTTGCCGTGTAATACTCCGGATGGATTTCTTTTTTCATCTTGACTCTCCTCACATGATTGAAACAGACCAACGATTTTTGACGGGTTCATGAAGCAAGGCAAATCGCCCGGCACATGTTACCCCTTCATCATCCGCTCAAGGAACTCCTTGTTTCCCTTTGTACCCTTCATATTGCTCAGGAGATATTCCATATCGTCCAGGGGATTATTGGAATTGAGAGCCTTCCTGAGGATCCAGATCTTGTTGAGATCATCCTTTTCGAGCAGGAGCTCTTCCTTGCGGGTTCCCGAGAGAGTGACATTGATTGCGGGGAAAATACGCCGGTCAGACAGATGGCGATCCAGATGAAGTTCCATATTGCCCGTTCCCTTGAACTCTTCGAAAATCACGTCATCCATCCGGCTTCCCGTATCGATCAATGCCGTTGCAATGATCGTGAGACTGCCACCTTCCTCGATATTCCGGGCAGACCCGAAAAACCTCTTCGGCCGCTGGAGAGCATTGGAATCGAGACCTCCGGACAGGACCTTTCCGGAAGGAGGGGCCACCGTGTTATAGGCCCGTGCAAGCCGGGTGATGCTGTCGAGCAGGATCACGACGTCTTTCTGCGACTCCGCGAGACGCTTCGCTTTCTCCAGCACCATCTCCGCGACCTGAATATGCCGTTGCGGAGGCTCATCGAACGTCGAACTGACAACTTCGCCCTTGACCTGACGGACCATGTCCGTCACTTCTTCCGGCCGTTCATCGATCAGCAGGACAATCAGCACGATATCGGGGTAATTCCTGGAGACAGCCTTTGCAAGACCCTGGAGCAACATCGTCTTTCCGGTTCTCGGGGGAGCGACAATCAGACCTCGCTGTCCTTTACCGATCGGGGCAACCAGATCCATCACCCGCATCGAGAGGTCTTCCGGAGCGTTTTCCAGACGGATCCGCTCCATCGGGTAAAGCGGGGTCAGATTGTCGAACAGGATCTTTTCCCGTCCGGAATCCGAGTCCTCAAAGTTGACCTTCTCCACCTTGAGCATCGCAAAATATCGCTCACCTTCCTTTGGGGGACGGATCTGTCCCCAGACGGTGTCGCCCGTCCGGAGGTTGAATCTCCTGATCTGGGAAGGGGAGACATAAATATCGTCCGGACCCGGAAGGTAGTTGTAGAGAGGTGAACGCAGGAACCCGAAACCATCCTGAAGTATTTCCAGGACGCCTTCTCCGTAAATCGTCCCATTCTTGTCGGCCTGGGCCTGAAGAAGAGCAAAAATGAGGTCCTGCTTCCTGAGGTTGACAGCTCCTTCGATGTGAAGTTCCTTCGCCACCTCGGTCAATTCGGCAATACTTTTTTCTTTCAGTTCCGCAAGATTCATAGAACCCTCTCGTCTGGACTCTTCCCGGACAGGGACAGGACAAACGGCCATACAGTTAAAGTTTCGGGATCCAGCAAACGGCTCCCCTTCGTTTCCACCTCCACAGCAGAGGTGAGCAATCGGCCAAACACACAACTCTTCCCGCAGGAAGAGCCCGCCCGCAATAGATCTCCCTGTCCGGTCACGACCGGACTTCCCTGAACAAAGCCTTCTCCGCAAGGAGAAGGCCCTTCGGGAACAATATGCCCGGACAGGAATATCCCCACGAACTCAAAATCTGCCCTTAAGGAAAATCCAACAGAAGAACAATGAATGATTCCCCGGAAGAGACCATAGACGGGATCCCGCCATCGCTGATTGTATCGTCAAGGGGAGCAGTTCAAGATCGAACCCAATAGGGGATGACCGGCGCATAAGCCGCCGCTGCGGAATTCACTAAGGTCCCAAAGGCGTGAAGGCGTGCCCAATTACTGTTTCAAGCATCTACAGATATCAATATATGATAGAGAGGCCTTTGTCAAGAATCAGGGGGGCACTGCAAGGCCCCCTGATTCCCCGTTCTACTGCTATTACTTCGCTGCAGTGTTCAGAAACTCTGGCTTCAGATTCCCTGCAGCTTCTTCATGGACAGGCTGTTTGGAAACCCAGTCGGCCGAACCGGCGACACAATCCATATCACCGCCGCAACCAAGACTTCTCTCATAAATGGCAGCTTCCCAGGCCTGCTTCTCGGTGATCTGACCGGCGCTCACGAAGCCGACCATTGCGGGCTGGAGGGGGGAACCGTTGGAAATGACCCAAAACATTTCCCCAACCGTCCGGACCTGCTCGAACTGCTTGTTGGTAAAATTCCGGGGAGCGGGATCCATTCCGGCAGCGCCTGGACCATTGCCATCACCGGCCTGTCCATGGCAGGTATAGCAGGTCCCTGCTCCGTTAAACACTTCCTTGCCCTTGGCAATCATATCTGCCGTCACGGGGAAGGGTGGTTTCATCGCCTT
>DAIEST010000181.1 GCA_027346125.1 Leptospirillum sp.
CAGCGGAGCCTGTCCATGATCGAGGAGCGGTTCAGCCTGAAGAAATGGCTGGAGGACAACGAGCGTGTCTACCTGAAAGCCGGAGCGTTGGCGGGGTGTGTTCCCGTACGGGAGATCGGACCGCGCATGATCGATCCGACCGTGGCGCCATGCTGACGCTCCTGATCGTATCCATCGCGCTGTTCCTGTACCCGCTGGTGGTCTACCCCGTCCTCATCCTGGTTCTTTCCAGGCTTTTTCCGGAACCGGTCAGGAAATCCGTCCCCGATCCTTGTCCTTTTGTGAGTTTCATCATACCGGCCTACAACGAAGAGGCTGTCATCCCGGGGAAGCTCCGGAATACATTGTCCTTGCAGTATCCGCCGGACCGGATCGAGATTCTGGTCGCCTCCGACGGTTCGGACGACCGTACGGTCGATCTGGCCCGGGATTTCCCGCAGTTCCGTGTCCGGATCCTCGATTTCCGTGAACGGCGGGGCAAGCTTCCCGCCCTGACCGAAGCCGTTTCCCTCGCCAAGGGGGAGATTGTCGTCTTCTCCGACGCTTCGGCGATCCTGAAACCTGACGCCCTCGCCAAGGTTGTGGAAAACTTTTCCGACCCGACCGTCGGATGCGTTTCCGGCCGCTACCTCATCGCGGAGGATCTGACGCCGGTGATGGACGGGAGAAGTTCGGGCGAACGGGGGTATTTCGAGTTCGAAGTGTTCCAGCGTATTCAGGAAAGTCTCTTTCATTCGACGCTCGGCGCCCACGGGGCCTTTTATGCGTTGCGCCGCGCTCTGTTCCCCACCCTTCCCCCGGGGGTGATCAACGACGATTTCGTCATCCCCATGCTGATCCTGGCGAATGGATACAGGACGGTGTACGAGGATCGGGCGGTAGCCGCCGAATGGCACCAGACGACTGTCAAGGGCGAGTTCCGGAGACGGATCCGGATTTCCCACGGAAATTTCCAGCAGATCGGGATCCTGATTCCGATTCTGGGGATCAGGGATCTCCGGGCGTCGTTCGTCTTCTGGTCCCACAAGGTGATCAGGGCGTTCCAGCCGTTCTATCTGGTCGTGATTCTCCTGGCCCCTCTTTTTCTGGGGGGCCCTCTGTTCCGGGCGTTCTTCGAACTTCAGATCCTTTTCTATCTTCTGGGAGCGGGGGCCATGTTCGTGACCCGGCCCCGGAAGATCCTGGCGATTCCCCTGTATTTCGTGCTGGGGAATGCGGCGATTCTGGCAGGGTTCCTCCGTCAGCTTCGTCAGGGAAAAAGACACGGGACCCTTCATTGGGAGAAATCCTGATGGACCGCCCTCCTGCTCTGGTCCTGATGTATCACCAGATCGTTCCGGACCCGATGCCCCGGGGATGGGTTCCTTCCCGGCTTGCGGATTCCCGTTACGGGGTCCGTCTTTCCGATTTCCGCAGACAGATGGAGAGTCTGCGGAATCGGGGGGTTCCGGTGGTGTCTCTCGAAGACTGGCTGGCGGGTCGTTCTCCTTCCTCTCCCTTCTCCACCGGCGTTTGTATCCTCACCTTTGACGACGGTTATGAGAGCGATCACGATCTGGCGGCGCCGGTTCTGGATTCTATGGGCTTTCCGGCGACCTTCTTTGTTTCGACGGGGTTTTTGGGAATGCCGGGAATGCTGACTCCGGAAAAAGTTGTGAGCCTTTCCGGAAACCCTCTCTTCAGAATCGGATCCCATGGGGTGAGCCACCGGTTCCTGTCGCAGCTTTCGGACAGGGAATGCCGGATGGAGCTTGCCGGATCCCTGGTACGGATCCGGGAACTGACCGGACAGACAGAGGTGGATTTGTCCGCGCCGGGAGGACGGACCGGACCCGATCTGCTCCGTCTTGCGGTGTCGGTAGGCTACCGCTGCCTGATGACCTCCGAACCGGGCGTTCTCCATTCCGCTGACGATCTGTTCTCGATTCCCCGTCTTCCTGTGCTGAGACACCATGCCGTGGCACAATTCGCCCGCCTCTCGGATCCTTCCACATTCTCTTTCCGGATGAATCGCTGGATCCGGAGCGGCCGGAAGTCGGTGCGAAAGATGATGGATCGGGTGAGGGAGATTTCGGGGAGACCACTGGCATGAGACCGCGGGTTTTTGTTCTTGGACTCGGAGGAACATCGATTTCCCTGTTGAAGCCGTGGGCGGAGTCCGGCTGGCTGCCCAATCTCGATTATCTCTTCCGGCGAGGGATATCCGGTCCGTTGGTGTCGCCGGTTCCCCCGAGACCCACTCCGGAATGGGCTGCCATTCTGACCGGGAGAAACCCGGGACATACCGGGGTCTTCGATCAGGTTCGCAAAGGCCCCGTTTCCTACTTCCCGGACCGGACTGTATTGTCGTCTCTCGCGATGGAGGGGGTCTGGAATCTGATGAATCGTTTCCATCGCCGAACTGTACTGGTGAATGTGCCAGTTTCCGGAGAGTCTCCGGAGATGACCCGGACGATCGGTTCTCATCGTGTGTCGATGAACGACCGGAACGGTTT
>DAIEST010000190.1 GCA_027346125.1 Leptospirillum sp.
TCTGCTCCAATCACGCAATAATGGATACCCGTCCGGTTTTTCCGATCTTCGTATCGATGATGAAGACCCTTTCCAAAGGTGCCCATGCGTCCGTCAATCGTTCGTTTGCAACTCCATATCCTGCCAATATTGCTGATGCTGCTGACCCTGACCGGGTGTTCCACCCCGCAGATCATCCTGCACGATACGGTCAAGCCTCCCCTCCACCTCAAGAACATCCGGCAGATCGGCGTTCTGGTGTGGCCCCTCGATAGCCCGGAAAACAGGCTCTTCCAGCAGACAATGATCCGGAACCTTGAAACGATTGGAGGGATCAAGGCGGTTCCCATCTCCTTTCCCCCCAATTTCGTCAATACGCCGCTCTCCGTCGAAAACCTGGCCCACCTGAGCCAGTCCAACGTCCTGATTCTTCTGCACATCCTCTCCCATACCGTCACCGATATGGCCATCTCCAATACCGGAACCTGTCCCCATCCACCCTGCAGCGTACTGTCCGTTCCCATGACGATCCGGAAAAACCGGATGACTTTCCATATCGCGGTCGTCCACGTCTTTCCCTACAAGATCTACATCGACAAAACCATTACCGCCACCAATCAGACGCGAAAAGTCCCTCTTTCTCTCTTCAATCGCCACTTTGAACCCCTGAAGACCCTGAACCTCAAGCTTTACGGCCAGATTTCCCAACATATTGCCTACCTGTTCTACCCTGTCAAGATCACCCTCAAAAGACCGTTCTACCCCTATGACCACCTTTCCCGAAAGGCCTTCGAAAGCTTGCAGCACAACAAGACACGACTGGCCCTTTTCTTTCTGAACTCGGATTTCTCGCTGTACCTCAAGAACAAGGAAGCGATTCCCTACAAACTCTACTTCAACCTTGGAGTGGTCTACGAATCTCTCGGAGTCTACTCCCTGTCGGACTATTACTACCGGAAAGGGCTGTCCCTCAAAAACAAGAAGATCTTCGTCCGGCTCGAACACCAGGTCCGTTCGTTTCTGGTCTACTTCATTGGAATCAATTTCTTCGAGGAAGGAACCTGACAAGTTGACAGTCAATATGGAACTTGAAGATCAGTACAACGACGTTCTCAAAAAATTCCGGTACGGACGGAAAACAGGTCTCCGGGCTCTTTCCGGAAAAACCGGCATCCCCATGGACCGGTTGAGAGGAATGGAATCCGGCACGGAGATCCCCTCCGTCCAGGAGTGGATGGACCTGGGAACTGCGATGGGGTTCAGGGGAAACGTCATGGAACGTCTCCACTTCTCTCCGGAGAACACTCCCCATCCAACCCTTCCCGCCTCCGTCCTCCCTGTCTGCGAATCCTACTTCGGATATGCGGTCTGGACCTATCTCGTCTTGCATGCGGACGATCCCGGAAGGGCTCTCCTGATCGACACAGGGGGACTGGGAGAGAGGATCTGCGGAACGATCGAGCGGATGGGACTGAAACTTGACGCCGTTTTGCTGACCCACGGTCATTCGGATCATGCCGGCGACCTTTCCCGACTGGGAAAAAACCTCCCGAACAGAGTCTTTCTTCATCAGGCCGACTTCTCCCTGCTTGGCTCGCCACTTCCGGCCGGCATCCATTTCGATCCGCCGGAAAAGGCCAGAGACCGGCTTGCTCCCTTGGGGTGGGACATCAACGTCCAGAATGCTTCGGGACATACCAGCGGATCCGTCGCTTACCTGATCAATGGGGTTCTGTTCGTGGGAGACGCAATCTTTTCGGGATCCTCCGGGAAAGCGGAGCATCCCGATGCCTTCCCCGACTCCATCCTGTCCGTCCAGAGGCTGTTGAACCAGAACGATCCGTCCACATTCATCGTCTCCGGACACGGGCCGTTCACGACGGTGGGGATGGAACGGAAGTGGAACCCTTTTTTCGATGCCACCCCGATCATGCCGGAATAGACAAACAAAAAAGGCCCGGAACCAATCGCGGCTCCGGGCCTTTTTCTTCATCGGAATCCGATGATCCGGCAGATACTGCCTACTCCTCCCGGATGGGGCCGGGGTGTCTCATCGAACGCCGCCTGGCCAGAATACCCAGACGGACCCCTTCGCGCTTCAAAACCTGCTCGTACTGCAGCCTGGACTGGGATGAAACAGGCTGCTTCAAGGCTTCAATGGCATTCTGTCTCGCCTCTTCCGCCCTTCTCCCGTCAATCTCGTCCGCCCGTTCGATCGTATCGGCCAGAACCGTTACCCGATCCTGGAGCACTTCGACGACCCCGCCCGCGACAAAGTAGGAGTAAAGGGATTCCTCTTTCCGGACCAGGAACTCGCCGACATCAAGAAGCGTCAGAAAAGGGGCGTGTCCTTTCAGGACACCGAACTCGCCTTCGACTCCTTTTGCCTGGATATAATCCACCTCTTCCGTCAGAAGATGGCGCTCCTGGGTCACCAGGGACAGGATGAAGCCCATTGTTAGCCCTTCTCTTTCAGTTTCGCCGCTTTTTCGAGGGCTTCCTCGATCGTGCCGACCATATAGAAAGCCTGTTCCGGAAGTTCATCGTGCTTTCCTTCCACGATTTCCTTGAACGCGCGGACAGTATCTTCCCTGGAGACATACTTTCCGGGGCTCCCGGTAAAGACTTCGGCAACAAAGAACGGCTGGGAGAGGAAGCGCTGGATTCTTCGGGCACGGGCCACAACCCGCTTGTCGTCGTCGGAGAGTTCATCCATCCCGAGGATCGCGATAATGTCCTGGAGATCCTTGTATTTCTGGAGCGTCTTCTGGACAGCGCGGGCAACGTTATAGTGTTCTTCCCCCACAATCATCGGGTCGAGGATCCGGGAGGTGGAGTCAAGCGGATCCACCGCGGGATAAATCCCGAGTTCGGCAATCTGCCGGGAAAGCACGACGGTCGCATCGAGGTGGGAGAAGGTTGTCGCCGGGGCCGGATCCGTAAGGTCGTCGGCCGGAACATAAACCGCCTGGACCGAAGTGATCGAGCCTTTCTTGGTTGACGTGATCCGCTCCTGAAGACCGCCCATTTCCACCGCCAGCGTCGGCTGGTAGCCCACGGCAGACGGCATACGGCCCAGAAGCGCGGAGACTTCCGCTCCTGCGAGCGTGAACCGGAAGATATTGTCCACGAAGAAAAGAACGTCGCGGCTTTCCTCGTCCCGGAAATATTCGGCCTGGGTCAATCCGGTCAGGGCCACGCGAAGGCGCACGCCGGGAGGCTCGTTCATCTGTCCGTACACGAGACTGGTCTTGTCGATGACCTTGGATTCTTTCATTTCGTTCCAGAGGTCATTTCCTTCCCTCGTCCGCTCTCCGACCCCGGCAAACACCGAAAATCCGCCATGCTCCATGGCAATGTTCCGGATCAGCTCCATGATGATCACGGTCTTTCCGACGCCGGCGCCTCCGAACAGGCCGGTTTTCCCGCCTTTCGCAAACGGGGCGATCAGGTCCACGACCTTGATCCCGGTCTCGAACACTTCGGTCGCCGAGGCGAGATCCTCGAATACGGGAGGTTCCCGATGGATCGAGCGCCGTGCTTCCGTTTCGATGGGACCGGCTTCATCAACCGGATTGCCCAGAACGTCCATCATCCGTCCGAGAACACCCTGACCCACCGGCACCTGGATGGGTTTGCCGGTGTTGCTGACGGTCATTCCCCTCACCAGCCCGTCCGTGGTCGACATGGCGATCGTACGCACCACGCCGTCCCCGATCTGCTGCTGCGTCTCAAGAATCAGCCCCGGACCTTCCACCAGAAGTGCGGAATAAATATCCGGAACATTCCCTTCGGGGAACCGGACGTCGACGACCGGCCCGATGACCTGGATGATCTCACCTGTTTCCATACCCTTAAAGCTCCTTTGGTTGGCGTCCTGCTCCATCGATCAGCCTTGGCTGATGGCCTCGGCTCCGGAGGAAATCTCCGATATTTCTTTTGTGATGTTTGCCTGCCTGAGCTTGTTGTAAGTCAGCGTCAGACCATAAATCACTTCCTTTGCGTTTGCAGTGGCATTCTTCATCGCCACCATCCTCGCACTATATTCACTGGCGAAATTCTCAAGAACACGCTGAAAGATCACCGTCTCGAAATAGCGGGGAATCAGCACATCCAGAATATCCCGACGATCCGGCTCGTACAGATACTCGCCGGAATGGCCGTTCGGAGGATTCCCGGACCCGGTCAACACCTCGGGGTCGATCGGCAGGAGTTTTTCATGCCTGGGCTTCTGGGACATGATGGACTCGAACTGCGTATAAAAAATCCAGGCTTCCTGCCAGTTCTTCTTCTCCGAGAACTCTTCGATCACAAGCTGGGTTGCCGGAAGGATCTCTTCGATCGTTCCCCGGTCCTTGACCCCCTGGATCACCCCGGTCAGGTTGAACCCCGAACGCCGGATAAAATCCCGGCCCTTGCGACCGATCGTGACAAACTCGAACCGGACCCCCGGGCGCTCCTTCATGAACCGGACAAGCGACCTGAACAGATTGGCGTTGATCGCACCGCAAAGACCGCGATCGGTCGACACCAGCAGGACCCCGATCGTCTGGACCGGACGCGTTTCGAAGAAGGGGCTCGACCAGGCTTTTTCCCTGGAGGCAATCCGATGCATGAGTTCGTAGATCTTTTCCGCATACGGACGCGTATCCAGCACTCTCTGCTGGGCCTTGCGCATCTTTGCCGAAGCAACCATTTCCATGGCCTTCGTGATCTGTCGGGTATTCTTGACTGATCTGATCCGGGACCGGATCGAACGGAGGGATGGCATTCCCTACTCCTTGAACATGTTTGAAAAATTTCCGAGGAGAGCCTTCAACTTTTCGAGGGTCTTGTCGGACAGGGTCTTTTCTTCCCGGATCGCTTTCAGGATCTCCTCGCCGTTCGCGTCAAGATAAAGGTAAAGCTCCTTCTCGTACCGGGCCAGAAGATCGGGCTTGATCCCATCGAGGAAACCGTTGGTGGCAGCAAAGATGATCACGATCTGCTTTTCGACCGGAATGGGCGAATAGTGCCTCTGCTTCAGGATCTCCGTCAGACGGACACCTCTTTCGATCTGGTCCCGGGTGGTCTTGTCGAGATCGGACGCGAACTGGGCAAAAGCGGCGAGTTCACGGAACTGGGCCATTTCGAGACGCAGTTTCCCGGCCACCTGCCTCATGGCCTTGATCTGGGCAGAGCCACCCACACGCGACACCGAGATCCCGGGATTGATCGCCGGACGGATACCCGAATAGAAGAGGTCCGTCTCGAGATAGATCTGGCCATCCGTAATGGAAATCACGTTCGTGGGAACAAAAGCGGAAACGTCGCCGGCCTGGGTCTCGATGATCGGAAGGGCGGTCAGGGAGCCCCCTCCATGCTCCTCGTTCAGCCTTGCCGCACGCTCGAGCAACCGGCTGTGGAGATAGAAGACGTCTCCGGGATACGCTTCCCGGCCCGGAGGCCGTCGGAGAAGAAGGGAAAGCTGACGGTATGCCCAGGCATGCTTTGTCAGGTCGTCGTAGACGATCAGCGCATCCTGGTTCCGGTCCCGGAAATACTCTCCCATGGCACAAGCCGCATAAGGCGCGAGGTATTGGAGAGCCGCCTGCTCCGAAGCCGAAGCGGACAGCACGATCGTATACTCCATCGCTCCGTTCTGTTCGAGCGTATTCACCGCATTGACGACGCTCGAAGCCTTCTGGCCGATCGCGACGTAGACACAGATGACCCCTTGCCCTTTCTGGTTGATGATCGTGTCCAGGGCAATCGTGGTCTTCCCGGTCTGGCGGTCGCCGATGATCAGTTCCCGCTGTCCCCGACCCACCGGAATCATGGCATCGATCGCCTTGACACCCGTCTGCAGAGGAACGCCGACAGCTTTTCTGGAGGCAACCCCGGGAGCGATCTTCTCCACTTCGGAACTCATCTTCGCCGCAATCGGACCTTTTCCGTCGATCGGCTGACCCAGCGCATTCACGACACGGCCGACCAGCTCGGGACCGACCGGAACTTCCATCACCCGTCCGGTCGTGCGGACTTCGTCTCCGGCCCGGACTTCCTCCGTCGCTTCGAGAAGTGCGGCACCGACCTCGTTTTCCTCGAGATTCAGGACGAGCGCCTTTCCTCCGCGGACAAGTTCGAGCAGTTCCCCGGCCTTGGCCTTTTCCAGTCCCGCGATGCGAATAATCCCATCCCCGACTTCAAGAATGGTTCCCCGGTCTTCCGAGACGACGCCGGATTTGAACGCGCTCAGGTTTTTCAGAATATCGTTGGTGATGTCTGTGCTCTTCAAGGCTGTCTCATCCCCCTGTCGATTCGGGTCTTATGCCCAATCCAGCAGTTCCTGCTTCAACTGATTCAAACGGCCCTTCAGACTGCCGTCCCACACATGCGTTCCAGACTGGATGACAAGCCCGGCAATCAATGCCGGTTCCGTCTTCCAGTCAGCCTTGACACGCCGATTTCCCATTGACCCCGAAAGGGTTTGTACGACTTTCTGCCGTTCCTGTTCCGAAAGGCTTTCCGCCGAAACGATCGTGACGTCCACCTGGCCGGTACGGGCGTAAAAACTCTTGCGGACACCTTCGCGGATGACGGGAATGGCATTCCACAGATCTTCCAGGACGATCCCCCCGACAAGAGTATCGAATCCTTCCGGAACGGAACCCCCCAGTGCCGACTCCACCACACTGCGGAAAACATCCAGTTTCCGCGTCATGGAAACGGTCAGGTCGAGCGACAGGGTTCTCGCCGTCCGGTTGAACCGGAAACCCTCCAGAACCTCCGTGGCGCGATCCCAGAGAGAAAAGGCCGCATCATCCGTCCCGATTCTGCCCAAGACATACTGGACAATTCTTTTTGCCCGACTTTGTGCTTTTTTCCCGATTTTCATCCTGCCTTCTTTGGTTCTCCCTTGCCCGCACCGGACTCGACCGCCCGAATGGCACGGTTAATAAAAACCATCTTCTGGGTCTCGGAAAGACTTTCTTCCAGAACAGTCTCGATTCCGCGAACGACAAGAGAGACCGTCTCCTTCTTCAGCTCATTGCGGATACGATCCGATTCGGCCTTGATCTGCGCTTCCGCTTTCCGCAGCCGGGCGTCAACTTCCAGAAGGGTTTCTTTCTGCTTCTCTTCGCGCAGGACGCGAGCCATCTCTTCAGCCTGATGAAGAATCTCATCCGCCTGGGAGCGGGCCCGGCTCAACAACTGCTTCTGCTCTTCCAGAAGCTTTGCGGCTTCTTCCCGGTTTTTCTTTGCCGACTCAAGATCGGAGACGACACGGTTTCGCCTTTCCTCGAGCACCTTTGTCAGGGAAGGCAAAAGAACCTTCCAGACAATCAGCAGCATCAGGAAAAAGGAGAGTACCGTCCAGATTCCAAGAGAGGAAAAGAACCGGGTATCAAACTGTGGCATCGTGGTCCCTTTCTTTGTCTTCCACGGTCTGTTTCCCGATCATCCTTATTTCCGGAGTCCCATGATGATGAATGCGATCACGAGCGCATACAGGGCCACCGCTTCCGAAAGGGCAAATCCGAGCCACATGTACTTGGACACGCGACTCTCCACTTCCGGCTGGCGCGCAACTGCCTCAATCATCTTTCCGAAGATATAACCGATTCCGGCACCGGATCCGGCAACACCGATGGCGGCAGCACCCATACCAATCAACGCAGCAGCTTGTACATCCATGAAAAGTGACCCTCCATTCCCGATTGGGTTAAGAACCTAATGATTGAGCTTCACGGCCTGGCCGATATACACAGCGGACAGGATGGCGAATATATAAGCCTGGATAAAGGCCACCAGGACCTCCAGGAGATACAGGACGACGGAAATCGAAAATGGAAGCCACTTTAGATAAACCGCCAGCGTCCCGGTCAGGGTAAAGAGCACGAACAGGATCGTGTGCCCTGCCGTCATGTTGGCAAAAAGCCGGACAGCCAGGGAGAGGGGACGGGCAAGCTGGGAAATGATTTCGATCGGGATGATGAGCGGCGTCATCCACAGGGGGACTCCCTCCGGAACCAGAATCGAAAAAAATCTCAGCCCATGCCTGGCAAACCCGATGACAAGGCTCGTCAGGTACACCGCCACCGCCAGCGTCCCGGTCACGACAATCTCGGACGTGATGGTAAAGACCCTGGGAACGAGACCCAGGAAATTGCCGAGGAAGACCAGCAGGAAGATCGACAGGATCCACGGAAGGTACCTCTCCCTGTACTCGGCCCCGATATTTTCGTCGACAACCCGGGCCATTGTTTCGTAGAGCATCTCGACAAGCCCCTGGAATTTCCCGGGAACGAGCGTTGCCCTCATCTTGAGATGAAGGGAACCCAGGATCGCGATCCCCGCGATGACCCAGAAAGAAACCACGGCCTCGGTGACCGAGACCGTCATCCCGAACAGATGGAACTTCACGATCGAATGCAGAAAGAACTCTTCAAGTGGATTGCCGTTCAAACCCTACTCCCGGTCTTGATGGTCATCATTCGGTTCTGTCGGCCCCGTCATCCGCGTAACCGTCCGGTAAACCAGCCAGAACCCCGCGCCACCCCCGACGAAAAGCCCGGCGATGGACAGTGCGGGAAAAATACGCATCCCAAGACGCGAATCAAAAAAGTAACCGATGCCTGCACACAAAAACGTCGTCGCAACGAGTTCGAAACCCAGACGGGCCACAAGCACAAATCCGCTGCTGCTCTTCTCTCTCATTGAATACCCACACCTTGCCATCCGGGGACCGGAAACGCCGAAAGAGAGGGAATCGGAGAGGGTTCGGCGGGGTTTCCCTGCCCAATACGCAGAGTTCTTGCGAAGCCCCCTACGTCGGGGAATACGATCATTTACCTGTGGAAAAACTCTACCATTAGACCAGAAGATCAGTCGGATTTCAACCTTCCCCCGGACGGATTGCAGGCAGCACACAATCTGTCAGGGTTTGTAGCACAAGAACTGTCCGCTCAAACAGGATCCGGAGAAGGTCCCCATGAAACGGACAGAACGGTGACAGGAAGGGTGGACCGGAGCCTGTGACGTCAAACTCTTTCTATCCAGTCCAGGATATGCGACGATCAACAATACGTTGCCGGATCTTTGACCTGAGAGCGTGAAACGGGACACCGGACGGGGAGGAGTCTTCCGGTGATCGAAACGGCAGCGGACCGCCCTGTTGTTGTCTGTCTTCCCCGAACCGTCCGTCTCCGTCGAATCCGGTCCGATCGTACCCGGGCACACGGAAGAACTACTCTTGCATGTGTTCCTTGCGGTGGGCCGGTTCTCGCGCCTCCTTTCGACAAAGAACGCCTGGACAGCAGGAGACACGATTCCTGCCGCCCGGGCATCTCGAAAAGTTGCCCGGGAGCATTTCCAATGCTTGATACCATACCCGTCGGCCTCCATCCCGCGGTTGACCGGTGACCCGATACGAAGGGCCTGAGGTAAAGAGAATCACGATCGCCACAGGAGAACAGATGATCAATACAGCCCGATGCCTGTTTCTCCCCCTGATCCTTATCCTGCTTCTCGTCCCGGTCGGCGGAGAATCCGTCGTGGGCAGAGGACTGGCCGACACACCCCCGGCTTCCGCCAATGCGCCGGTCCCGCCGAAACCCTCCCGTCCGGACCAAAACACCACCAGCCGTTCAAGAACGGACGGGACACCGAAACATCCATCCCCTCCGAAGCACACCTTCATCGGAACATTGGAAAACGTGGATCTTCCGGATCATCCGATGACTGTCGTAGTGGTTCATGATCGGGGAC
>DAIEST010000047.1 GCA_027346125.1 Leptospirillum sp.
AAACGGACGGCGATCCACCCGGTGAGTCCTCCCGAAACCGGAACGAAAGACAGCCAACGCTGGAACGGGAAAAAGGGACAGAATACCAGGAACGCCAGTACGGAAAGACCGAAAGCCCCCCCGGACAGGACCGCCTGTCCGGGACCGACGGACGGAAGAAAAGGAAGTCGTCCGGACAGTGCCTGCGACAAGGGAAACAGGAAGAGCGACAACAGGATCGCGGGACGCAACGGTTCCCGTCTCTCCTCCGCTCCGCAGGGAAAAGTCTCCGCCACTTTTCCCGCAGTGAACAGAACTCCTCCCCAGAACGCGATCGACCAGGCCGGGGAAGGAGAAAGCAGGAACCCCGCGGAAAAAAACAGCATGAGCAACGAAAGGACGGGTAGACCCTCTTCCCGGCCCTGACAGGATTCTCCCCGGCCGATGAGTCCGACGGGAAGGCACAGCGCAAGCAGAATCAGAACCGGGAACAGCATCCGGAAAGCCATCGGAGAACCGGATCCGATCAGCGCTCTTCCCGCAACCGCGGCCAGAGCGACTTCCCCCCAGAGGATTCCGGAGAAAATCTTCCGGACACGGCCGGAGTTCCGGGAAAAAAACCGCACCAGAAGGACACCGGTCAGGGGAAGCCATAGCAGTCCATCCATCAGGACGGGCAGACTCGACCTAACCATCCAGTTCCCCCGGCAATTCGGGAACCGGAGGTCTTTCCGGACTCAACCGTTCGTGAACGCGACGGACAATCCCGGACAGACGGACGAGGGGAAGGAGCAGGAGCCTCCGGGAAAACGATTCTCCATACAACACCTGATCCAGAAAATCGTGGAGGCGATCCGTCCAGGGAGACCTGTTGGGAACGAAACGGGAGACGGGAGATTCGCGAGCCAGGAAAACCCAGCCGGCAACCAGGATGAATCCCATTGTGGCAAACGTGACCGGATAGAAGAACTTCCATCCGTGATCTTTTGTTACCATCTCCGGAACATGGGTCAGAGGTCCGAGAAGTTGATCGAACCAGTGGAGGCCTCCCCAGTAAAGCCCGAACACCAGGGCAAATACGGCGGTGAAAATGGCCACCGACCTGGGAGTCAGGAGATGGCTGAACCGAAACAGGTTGAAAACCGTCTGCATGGCTGTGGCAATCCCGAAGAAAAGCAGGATCAGGCCCCCTCTTCCGGGAAGGAACGGCTTGCCGCGAAACGTATCCACGAGCATCAGGGCAAGAGGGGCGGCGATCAGGAGCGTGCCTCCGAGGATCCAGACGATCCTGTGCCGGCGGAACGCCCTGAACAAGGATCCCCTGGGGGAATGCTCATGGAAGCGCGCGGCATGGATCACGCTCCCGGACCCGAGAAACAAAGTCGCCTTGAAAATGCCGTGGGCAATCATGTGGAAGATCGCTGCCGGAAAAACGCCAAGTCCGCATTCGGCAATCATGTACCCCATCTGTCCCATCGTGGAGTAAACAAGCGTTTGCTTGACATTCACCTGAACCAGCATGACGGAGGATCCCACCATCGCCGTGAATGCACCGATCAGGAAAAGGCCGTGAAGCACATCCGGCGTGTGAAGAAAAACGGGAGAGAGCCTGTTCAGGATGAATCCCCCCGCGTTCACGATCCCGGCATGCATGAAACCGGAGACGGGCGTGGGGGCGTCCAGCGTCAGCGGCAACCAGAGATGGAACGGAAACTGGGCCGAACGGACCAGGACTCCGGAGGCGATGAGAAATCCCGCGAGATCCATCGGGGAAACATCTTTCCCTCCCCAGGAAAACACGGGGGGAAGATTCTGGTGAAGCATCGAAAATATCCTGTCCAGGTCAAAGGTTCCGAACGCGTGGCCAAGCACCAGGATCCCGGCCAGGAGAAATCCTCCCCCGATCTGGTTCATCACCCATGTCCGGGTTGCGGGACGGCTCGACTCCCTTCGTTCCCGATGGTGGATCAGCAGGAGGCACAGGGCAACGAGAACAAGTTCCCAGGCGGCATACAGCAAGATGAGATTCCGGGCGGTGACAAGGACGAGGAGGAATCCGGTCGCGAGGGAGAATCCCCCCAGGAAAGCGCCGGCACGGGGTTCCCCGATCATGTAACGGTAGGAAAACGTCTGGATGGTCAGGCTGACCGAGAGGATCAGGAAAGACATGATGGCGGCCAGGGGATCCCACAACAGTCCCATGCCCGGTCCGGACAGCGCCGAGAAGGGGTCCGGGAAAATCGTGGCGCGCACAGGGGAAACCCCGTCGGAGAGAACGACCAGGATCACGGATCCCAGCAAGGACAGGAACGTGGTTCCCCGTGTCATCGACAGGGCCAGCCTTTCCCGGCCGGCCGGAAGAGCATAGGCCGCCGTTGCACCGGCAAGCGGCATCAAAGGGATGCAGAGCAGAAGCAGAACAGAAAAAGGCAACGGTTCCATCCTAACGTATAGTTACGGGACAACGCTCACCGAAGCGAGATCGGGTCATTAAACTTGCTGCCCTGAACGGATTTCTTCACCAACAACGATCAAGAGAGAAGCGGCAGTCGAAACGGTGGATCTCCCGACCCTGCCGGACGGTCCGTCACCAGATCGACCAACTGCGGACAGGAATCCGGAGGATCAGAATGCAAACATCCGATTATTATCAGGGGAGAGAAAGCGGCCGGTCAAGGCATGGACTGGAACCGCACATCCCGGTCCTGTCCACCGGCAGACAGCCTCGGAAACGCCTTCATCCTGTCGCGGTGCGGTCCGGATTCCGGAAAAAGGACGGACAAAACGTACGGGAAAAATGGGGCAGGACATCGTCCATCCGGATTTTCCGGCGGAGGAGAGAGTCTGTTCGCCATGGATGCCCCGCAGCCGGGTCAGACACTCCTGTCCTTCATGTAGGGAGGCGTCGAATCGATCCCGTACTTCATCATCCGGTAACCCAGCTGCCGGGAGGTGATCCCCAGAAGTGTCGCGGCCCGCGTCTTGATCCAGCCGCACCGGTCCAGGACATCGAGAATCCGTTTCTTCTCGAGTTCCGACACGGCCTGGGGAAGAAGCACGCTCGCGTCCTCCCCCAAAGGCTTCGACAATACAGGCGGCGGAGAAGGGGAAGCGAAACGGGTCCTGTCGGGTTCTCCCGATGAAACGAAGGTTGGGAAAAGGGAAAGGGTCCGCGTCACATCCTCCCGGACCACGGCATCCCTCTGGCTCATGACCACAAGCCTTTCCATCGTGTTTTCAAGTTCCCGGACGTTGCCCGGCCAGTCGTACTGTATCATGCTGTCGACCGCATCCGGAGTGAGATAGACACTCCGGGAGTTCTCCTCGTTGAAACGGCTCATGAAATGATCGATCAGCAGGGGAATGTCTTCCTTCCTCTGGCGGAGAGGCGGCAGGTAGATCGGAACGACATTGAGCCGGTAGTAGAGATCCTCACGAAAAAGATTCTTCCTGATCGCTTCTTCGAGATTCCGGTTCGTCGCCGCAATAATCCGGACATCTACCGGGATGGTCCGGTTTCCCCCGATCCGTTCGATCACCCTCTCCTGGAGAACCCGAAGAAGCTTGACCTGGACCGCAGGCGAGATTTCGCCGATTTCATCGAGAAAAAGAGTGCCCTCATGGGCCAGTTCGAATTTTCCCGGTCTGGCGATATGCGCTCCAGTGAACGCTCCCTTCTCGTGACCGAAAAGCTCGCTCTCCAGAAGAGACTCCGGAATGGCGGCACAATTGATCTGGACAAAAGATTTCTTGCTTCGGGGACTGTTGAAATGGATCGCCTTGGCCACAACTTCCTTTCCCGTTCCGCTTTCTCCCATGATCAGAACGGTCGCACGGCTCTTGGACACAAGATGGATCGACTCCGAGATCTGCTGCATGATCCGGCTTCGCCCGATCCACCCGTCGATCGAATAGCGATCCTTGAGGGCATGTTCCAGCCGCAGAGCCCGTTCTTCGAGTTGCTGCTTCTCGTCCATGAACCTTTTTCGAAGAACAACAGCCTGGGCAATGATCGAACTGATCGTGGAAAGGACGCGCAAATCCTCATCAAGATCGACTTCCCCTCCCTGCACCGAGCGATCTGCCGACAGGACGCCCACCTTCCGTCCCTGGAAGGCAAGGGGAACCGCCAGGAATGCAAGCTTCTCCCGGCTTCGCTGGGAAGAGCGGGAACCCGTCCTGTTCAGGAACCGGGGTTCGAGGTCGATGTCAGGAACGACGATCGGCTCGCCGGTCTTCAGGACGGAGCCCGTAATCCCCTCTCCGATCTTGAATCTCCCCTTCCTCTTTTCCTCATCCGACAACCCGTATGCGATCTCCGTCAGAAGCTCGTCGGAATCGCCCTGAAGAAGCAGGATCGAACTCCGGTGCAAACCGAGCTGTTCATCCAGAACTCCCAGAATGCGCGTCAGCGCCTG
>DAIEST010000195.1 GCA_027346125.1 Leptospirillum sp.
GAACGACTCATCTCACTATAATACAACGATTGTCTTTCCGAGAAGTTTCAAAATCGTTCCTTCCCTATGCGCCCGTAGCTCAGCTGGATAGAGCAGTAGACTACGAATCTAAAGGTCGGGGGTTCAAATCCCTCCGGGCGCGCCATTGCCAGAGCCAATCTAGAGAGATTATCCCATCTTCAAAATCGGTGTCGGTGCCGGAATTGGTGCCGGTCCGGATTCAGAATCCGTCTTTTTTGTCTCCTTGTCCAGAATCCCCACGGCGTCATGAAGATGTCCCGGTGACAGGTGAGCATAGATCAAGGTAGTGGAATAATCCTTGTGACCGGCCAACTTCTGAACCGTGGTCAACGGGATCCCGGCCTGAACCAGACGGGAGCAGAAGGTATGCCGTAGCGTGTGCCAGACCACCCCGAACAAATCGGCCTTTTGAACGGCAGGAATGAATATCTTCTTGTAGAAGGCGTTTCCGTCCCTTGGCTTCTGGATGTTCACCGGGGAAGGAAAGACCCAGGTGGACCAGCAATTCTAAATTTGGGGCTCTGGTTTACCTCAGACCTGGTGGGAGAGCCTGAAAATCATCCCTGAGAAGTCCGGAAGAGAAGGAGGAGGGGTTTCCATGTCCCGAAATGCGTGGAGAAGCAGGTCAAAGCCCTGGTTTTTCTTCGGGTTTTCCGAAAAAGGCCCGAAAAACCCCGGAGTCCTGAGAGACGAAGGGGCAGCGGGAGCGTCGGTCCTTCTCCAGGCGCGTCGGAGACAGAAACAGTCCCGGGAGAGAAGGGACGCTCAGCCGGTATCGACCCGGAGTTTGGCGAACATGACGGCGATGACATGGTCCCAGTCGTCGAAGAGGAACCCCTTCAGGAGCGCGGAAAACTCCTGGAAGAACGTGACCCGGGAGCCGGTACGGAAGCGGAGAGTCCGGTAGCGGGCGTCCAGGAACTCGAAGGCCGTGTGCAGGAGGAAGGCGAGGATGTTGAAGGAGGCCAGGACGTTGGACAGGTGGCGTTTTCCGTGCCCGAAGTTGTGCTCGAGACGGTATCTCCCGATCTTGAGGGTCTGGATGTGCTCGTTTTCGATCTTCCATCGGGCCCGTCCCGCCTTGGCCAGCGCGACGAGCGTGTCTTCGGTGAGGGGATGATCGGTGACCCAGGCGTTGTGGTAGAGGACCTTGCCGGAGTCCGAATCGGTGACGGGGAGTTCGAACCAGTTTGCCAGGAGAGCGTCGTCCGCATCGCGGAGCGGGATATCGGCCAGGAAACGGAAGGACCAGCCTTCCCGGACGACCTTGGGGATCCGCTTGCCCTTGGGTTTTCCCTGACTCCGGGCGAGGGTGACGCAGTGGGTGCCGATCTCTCCGGAACGGGCGAAATCCTCGACCCACTCGGCGATCGTGGGATGAGAGGCGGGCTTGCAGGTGAAGAGGAAGTGGAACCCGGCGTCCCGGGCTTTTTCGCAAAATGGCTGGTGGGCATAGAGGTCGTCGCCCAGGAGGGTGACGTCCCAGGGAGCATAGTGGGCCCCCCAGGCGTCGATCCAGCGGGAGGCCGCCCGGATCTCGCAGTCCTGTTTTTCCCGGCCGTCCCCCCGGACGACGAACTCCGGCGGAAGGGGCACGACCCGGAGCTCTCCCGGGGCCACCAGGGCCGGCGTCACCGCAATGTGCCGGTGCAGAACTCTCCCGTCCGAACGGTGGGAGACATGGCAGGAGGGACAGGGTCGCACTGTCCGAGGAGAAGGTGTCGGTGCCGTCCAGGGCCACCAGGACGGTCCCGTTCAGGACCCGGTAGTCCGACAGGCATCCCTCTCGGCCCACAGCGTGTCTCCGATCTCCTGGATCAGCGGAGCGACCGCCTTCGCCCCGACCGGCTCCAGGATGTTCCGGATCTGGACGTCCGTGGGCACGTCATGCACGCCGAAGAGGGATTGCACATTGTTCCGCCCGGTGGTGCGGTCGAGATCCTTCTGGAAGGCCAGGAACGAGGGACATTGCGTGAAGAACACCGAAAAGGCCGAACAGGCCGCATCGTGCATGCTGAACTTCCGGTTGTTCCCGGGCTTGCGGGCATCCGGAAGAGTGCGGAAAGCGGCGGAAATCCGGTTCACAAGACCCTGGGCCTTGCCGGGAAGAGCATCCGGAGTGGGGTTCGGAATCCGAAAGATTTCCATGACCCCAGAATGCCGGAAAACACGCGATGTGTCCAGTGTTTTTCAGTCGCAACCGTAAGTTATTGCTGTAAAATCAGATTTCAAATTTAGAATTGCTGGAGTGAAAGGACTGGCCAACGAAAATCATATGACCTTAAGACAAATACGTTGACGATCATTCTTAAAGACAACGCTTTACTCGAAGAGAGCGACGAGAGCAGACCCGGAATCATTCTGGACTATGACAAGGAGGGAAGTCTTGTCTCTCTGGAGGTATTGGACGCTTCGGAGCGGGTGAGCGAAACCCGAAAGATCGAGTTTCAAACAACAGGGTAGTTTCGATTGAACTGTCATCCGGTTCACAAAGTTGGCCAACATATCAGTTCCTGATTACCCATGAAAATTAGCCTTCCCCGTGATAGAATAATTTCCGGGATCGAAAGGGACTTCCATCACGGAGGGATCATGGCCAAGAATCGGGTGCAATTTCAAAAGGGGTTGAGTTTCCCAGACTTTCAAAAACAGTTCGGGACCGAGGCGCAATGTCGAGAGGCCGTGTTTCGCCATCGGTGGCCTCAGGGGTTTCGCTGTCCGGCCTGCGATCACGACCGCTTCTGCCTCTTGTCGGTCGGGAGGTATCAATGCCATGCCTGTCACCATCAGATCTCGTTGACCAGCGGGACAGTTTTCGCGTCGACCAAGCTGCCGCTGACGACCTGGTTTCTGGCGATCTACCTCCTGACCCAGAGCAAGAACGCGATGTCGGCGTTGGAACTCAAGCGTCAGTTGGGGGTGTCCTATAACACCGCCTGGCTTCTGAAGCACAAGATTCTTCACGTGATGAAGGAGCGAGACGACAGCCGCCCTTTGGACGGCCTCGTCCAGATCGATGACGCCTACTGGGGCGGGGAGAGAAGGGGCGGAAAGCGGGGACGGGGCGCTCCTGGAAAGACACCGTTCGTGGCGGCCGTCGCCTGTACCCCGGACGGACTCTCCGCCTTCCGGGGAGTGGCCGGAGCCGGATGCGTTCATGAGCCCCACGTCACGGGAGGCGGACCCGAAAGCGTTCAGTATCCGAACTTCCGGTGGGTGAACACGATCCTGGGAAACGTGATGCGATCCATGGAACGTACCATGCGGTCCGGGAAAAACATCTTCCCCGCTATCTGGCGGAATTTTGCTACCGCTTCAACCGACGGTTCCAACGGAAGACCTCCTTCCCCGGTTTGTGTCTGTTGCGGCCAGAACGTCGCCCCTTCCCTACAGGTTGGCAAAGCTAGCTGAGGATCATGGGTAGTCAGGTATCAGTTTGAACCAAGGATTGCCGATGCCGGTTGTATTGAGGTACAAGAGTTACAAGTTCTTTTTCTTTTCCAACGAAGGGAACCCTCGGGAGAATCCTCACATTCATGTTCGAAGCGGAAGTGCTACAGCCAAGTTCTGGCTCAGCCCGGAAGTCCGGCTCGCGTCAAGCTACGATTTGAGCAGT
>DAIEST010000202.1 GCA_027346125.1 Leptospirillum sp.
CCGTCTCCCCCGAACGACCGGGCATTCTTCCGGAACAGTTCGCCTTGTCCGTTCACCGGCATGTCTCCTGTTCCCGAAAGACCGGACAGGTTTCCCGGCACTCTCTTTCGACCGGGAGAATTCGTTTTCCGGAACAGAGCCCGGAAATCCCTGCAGCTTCCGTCGCCAGCATCGAAAAGGCCTCGGATTGCACGGACCGGTCCCCCAGACCGCATTCGACCTGTTCCGTATGGTGGAGAACCGGCCAAAGCATGGGAAATTCGCCCGACAGCCGGACCCGCTCTCCGGAATCCCGCGCGGGCAGCCGGGAGAGAAGATCCGCTCCGGTCGCAAGAGATTCCAGGCAGGGTTCGACCTTCCCGGTGCCTCTGTACCCCTCCCATTCCGACTCAAGCGGGGAAAGACTTGTCCGGGGATCCAGGACCCGGAGAAAGAATCGCCGGTACAGGATACCCAGAAGATCTTCCCGGACCGCCCTTACCGGATGGACCGGGCTGTTCGAAAACCTCCCCGAACGCTGTTTCCCAACCCACAGACGAAGCCCTTCCGGAGGAGCGGGAAGATCTTTCCCCTCCAGGATCCCCCGGGAAAGAGCGACGAGATAATCCACTGTCAGGAGAGAACGGCAGGACAGATGGGAACACTCCGATCCTTCTCCGGCGCAAGGATAGCAATCCATTTCCGGCGTCACCGACACGGCCCCCTCGCAATAGGCGCCCGTTTCATGCGGCTGGGCATTGGCAAAGAAGAGACCCAGGGAAGGAATGCCTTTGAGTGCCGCGAGGTGAAGAGTCGCCGTATCGGGAGAGACAAGAAGCGAAAGCTCCCCGATTTGACCGGCCAGATCGGACAGCGAAGTCTCCCCCACCCGGTTGACAATCTCCCGGGGGAGTGTACGAAGCAGGGCAAGAGAGAGTTCCCGCTCATCCGGACGGCCCAACAGGACGACCGGGCGGTCCGACGTCTTCCGGATTCCATCGATCAATGCGGACAGAGCCTCGAAAGACAATTGCCTGTAGCGGCTCCGACCGGACAGGACAATGCCCACGGGTCCCCGGAATGCCCCTTCCCGGACACGCCAGGGCCGATAAACTCCGCCGGCCAGGGATGCATCGTCCGCAAACCCTCGCCAGATGTCGGAAAGATGGATCCGGTTCACCGCCCGGACCGACCGGGCCGAAGAGACGAGGTAGGCCGGCCATCCGGCCAGGGGAGCAGGGTCCACGCCAGAGACCCGGCGATCCGCGAGGGAGAGGAAACCGCTGCGTTTACCGGCCCGGACGAGCTGGCCCAGAAGAACCCCGGTCCCGTCGTGATTCAGCTGGATGACCCGATCCCAGACGCGGGATCCCAGACCCGACCAGACTTCCCGGAGACGGGGGGCCCCCGCCACTAGCGAGGTGTTCTGATATCTGGATATCCCCCCATTCCCCGGAAAACCCAGCACCTCTCCGGACGGGAACAGAATCCGGGCCGATCCCGCAAGATCCTCCGAAACGAGAAGACTCACACGGTCCCCCCGAAGACTCCTCTCCTGGAGAAGGGGAAGGCTCTGAATCAGATCTCCCAGGCGGGCCCGCTGAATCACCAGTGTCTCCATGGCTGACTCAGGAAACCCGCTCGGCGGCCCTGGCCACCCCGGCAATCCGGTCGCGCAGCAAAAGAGCCTGGACATTCTTCCTGTCCCTGACCAGGATCCGGTCCAGTTCCAGAGCCGCTTCCTCGAGCATCCGGCACTCCAGCAGGATTTCCGCCAGCAGGATCCGGAGGTCGAGGTTTGAGGGATTTTTTCCGAGAAATCCGCGGAGAGCCCCGATACTCCGGGATTCCTGTCCCAGGGAACGACTCAGTTCCACGAACATTCGGAGAATCTCTTCCTGATCTCCTTCCATTTCCAGGGACTGCCCGTAATAGAAAAAGGCTTCCTCTGCCCGGTCGAGTTCCTGACAGGCCATTCCGAATCCGGAAAGGGCTTTCCACGAACCCGGATTGAGGTCGAAGGCCATTTTAAACCACAAGAGCGCCTTGTCCGGAAACCCCGTCAACAGGTCCACGACACCGATTCCGAGAATCGGACGCTCGTCCTGGTGGACCGCAAGCGTTTCCAGCGCACGCTCATAGGCACTCCGGGCCTCTCCCCATTGCTGCGCCCGACTTGCGACTTCACCGATCTTGATGTCGATCTCCGCCTGTTCTTCCTCCGCAAGGGACTCGTCCTGTCGCGCTTCCAGGAGAACGGACACGAGATTCACATCCCCTCCTTCCCCCGACAGACGGTCCACCCTGTCCAGGATCGCCCGGATTTTACGCCGCGCGGTAAACAGATACTGGATGGAAAACAGATCCCGGACCCCTTCCGCATCCTGATCCCGGATCACAAGCGATCCCAGATCGATGTCGGCCTTCTTTCCATCTTCCAGATCCGTTCCCTCCCGGACCCATCGATAACGGCTGTCCACATTGGCCGAAATGGACTCGACCCAAAGACCTGCCGAACTGATCAGGTCCAGCATGGAGTCCCGCGTGAAGAACCTCAGGTGGGAGCGGTCCATGATCCCGTCCTCTTCGTACCGGAATCGGCCTTCGGCCAGTTCTTTCAGGACCTTGTGGTACCGGATGTTCGGAATCGACAGGAGGATGATGCCCGCCGGGGAGAGAAGCGAGAGATAGCGGCCCAGCAGCGCCTTGGGATCCTCCACATGCTCCAGGATATCGGCAAAGATCAGCACATCCACAGACTCCTTCAGGAGATCCGGCGTCCAGGAAACGGCATCCGCTACAATCACGCGGTCATAGTGGGACATTGCGTCACGGGCTTTCCCGGGATCTTGCTCCACTCCGATCAGGGTCACCTTTCCCATCCGTTCACGAACTCCACGCCCCAGAAAACCGCGTCCGCAACCAATATCCAGAATCGTCGACGCTCCGGCGGGGATCCGGTCGATCACCTCCCCCCTCTCCTGGCGGAATTTCCTGGCCGCCTTCCAGGCACCGGCCTTTTTCTCCAGAAGTTCCGACCACTGCTCCACGAACCGTCCAAGGGAAAATTGTTCCAGAACATCATGCCGGGCCGATGCTCCCATCCGTCTGGCTTTTTCCGGATGATCCAGAAGTTCCACAATCCTCTCCCTCAGATCTTCCGGACGATTGGACAGGAATCCGGACCGGCCGTCCACGACAGGAGAAGACGGATGAGAGAGGGCCGCAATCGGCATTCCCGAAGCCATCGCCTCAAGGAGTGCGAAATTGTAGCCATCCTCGTAAGGAAAGACCGAAGCGTGGAGGTAGACCCGGCTTTCCCGGAACAGGGTTCTCAGGTCTCCCTGATTTCTGGACAACCTTGCCCCGAATACACCCGGATTGATCCCGATCACTGTCTGAGAAATCTCCTTGACCGCTTCTTCCGAGAACCGGTGGCCCAGCATCAGGTCCCGTTCGCGCAGGAAATTTCCCACACGAAGAACCGTGGGACGGGTTCCTTCGTATGGCCCCCACTCCGTACCGTCGACACCCGGAAGAATGACCTTCCCCTCGATACCCCAATTCTCCTTTTTGGATTCGGAAATATAGACGAGTTCAAGATCCGGAACCATCCGGACAAGATTGGAGAACCACTCCAGATACCCCTTCCGGTCCACGGAATTGCCCCCCAGCTCGATCATCGTATCCAGGCGATTGTGGAGGACCAGAATCTGGGGAACGGGAGAGTCCATCGTCGAAAGAAGATCCGTCGGATCATGGGCGATGACCGCATCGAACTTCTCCGAGCGAAGCTCTGTCAGGGCATCGGGCAGCGAAAGCAGGCGACTCCCCCTGGGACATGGGCGGAATTCGTGCATCCATCGGTTGTACCCTCCCTTGTTCCGTTCCACGATCGACAGGGAGATTCCAGGAATCTTGCCCAGAAGGGAAATATACCCTTCATGCCAGTTAAACGTGAGAATGCGCTTCATGGCTGACTCCTTCCAGTTCGGTCGAGGTGACCAGGGGCACATAGGCGGACAGGACCGATTTCAATTGCATGGCCCGGTCAAGATAGGTGTGGGACGCCAGAACTTTTTTCCGTCCCGTTTCGGCCATTTGCTGCCGGACATCGGGATTTTCCAGAAGGAAGCGGACAGTCTCGACCAGCGTCCGGTCGTCATAGACCATCAGATCCTCTCCGGAAACAAAGAAGTCGGAGAGACCCGGAACATCGTCGGTCAACAGGCACTTGCCGATGGCCAGGCTCTCGAATACCCGCATGTTCAGATCATTCCGGACAGAAGAGTTGAAGAGAACCCGTCCCCCGGAAAGGAATCGGGACATATCCTCCAGAAAAACCCTCTCCGACCGGACAGAGAATCTCAGGGACAGCCGTTTGAGGCGGCGTGCGCGATCCTGGAGAGGGTTCTGGATGCTTCCGGCAAAAACAAGGTCCCATTCTTCATGGACCGGATAGGGTCGGTGGATTTCCGGATCGCAGGCCAGAGGCAACCAGAATACCGGCTTTCCCGATCGCTCTGAAAAGGCGGGAACAAAAGATTTCTGCGCGAGAAACACCACATCGAACAGGCGGGCCGTCTCAAGATGTCGGTCCATGTGAAGATGGGTGTCAATCAGATAACAGGCTTTCAGGCAGGACAAATCGTTCATGAAGGAAACCGGATAGAGAATCCCGGACTCCACAAACAGGAAACAGTCCGGCTCCCATCCGGGAGGAAGTTCCCGGAACAGTTCCCGGGCGGATCCGTCTTCCAGAACGATGTCGTGATCCTTTCGGAGACCCGACAGGGATTCGAGATCCCAGACCCGCAATATATGGTCGTCGGCCGTTGGCCCATAAGTCATGAGGGAGACGACCTGCCGGAGAGCCTTTTCCAGGTAAACCCCAGTCGTGTGGGGGACCGACGCATAACTCAGGAGAAGTTTCATGGGATTCCTTTCCTCATGCCTGTCCAATCACAGGATGCAACGAGAAAAGCAAACCCCATGCCAGGATCTGAAAAGAGACGGAACAGAAGACCCATGGCTCGCGAAGGGAAGGTCAGTGTGGATTGTCCCGGCAAGATTTGCCGGACTTTTTCGAGGGAAGGTCGAACGGGGGAGTTTTTTTCCGGGTGTTAGACAGTCCTGTTCAGTTCGGCCGGAGTGTGGCTTCTCCCTCGGGAAACATAGGGATTGGAAGACTGTCTGGAAAGCTGCAGAAGCTTCTCCGCGAGCGGTCCTTCCGGAGAGGCGAATGGAAGGATCAGGCGCCTGAGCCGGTCGATCCGGTGGACGAGAGCGACCCGGGCTCCGGGGTCGCAAGCCCCGTCATCCGGCGGAAGAGACAGGACACGCTCCAGCGCTTTCCAGTCATACTGCAGGATTTGTTCCAGACGAGTCTCGCCCGTTCCGTCGGGATCAAGGAAAATCAGCGTTTCCTCCAACAAGCTGTCAATATTATGACTATCCGGAAGGAACATGGTCGTCCTTACCCTTTCATCGACAGGCGCCGGCCTGGAGCGGATCCGGAAACCGGAGCGGCAGGAGAAGCTGTCCCGGGGGAGCCACCGCCTGTCGGTCGGGAGGAGGAATGGATCGCCTCCCTCCAGCTTTCCAGGAGTTCGGAGAGAATTGTCCGGACCGGCAAGAGCCGTTCCGGCTCGTCCT
>DAIEST010000209.1 GCA_027346125.1 Leptospirillum sp.
CGGGTGTCCTGGCTCTTTTCATGATCTTCCCGTTTTCTCCTGTCGGGGTTTACCGGGCAATGGCCGCACAGGCTGCCGGGCAGACCCCGCAGCCGTCTCCCCAGTCCCAGTCCGTGACGGCGGTCCAGAACCAGATGAACAGCGACCTCGTGTCGTCGGCCACGACTCCGACGCCCCCTCCGTCCCAGAGCGGCGGGTACCAGTCGATGCCGGCCAATCAGGCTCCGAACAACTGCTCCGCGCAACCGATCATGAATGCGATGGCCGGAGCCCAGAGCGGCTATCTGAACAAGGCCTCCCGGGCCGTTTCGAAACATCAGGGCGTGATGCAGACGATCGCGAGCCAGCTCGACGCCTGCTCCCAGAATTTTTTGAAGTTCGCCTTCGGTCTTTCATCGAGTCTTCCGGGATTTTCGGCGGTGCTGGACCAGATCGTCACGATGGCCTGTTCCATGGCCGGTCAGGCGGTCTACGACGCCCTCATGTGTCTCATCAACGGAGCCCTGTACGGAGCGCTCACCGGAAAGCCCTTCGGGTTCTGCGGGGGATATGTCATGAACGCGTCCATGTCCGGGGGACTTTCCGTCAATCCCCAGACGGGCCAGCTTCAGCTGATGGGGACCGGCTCAAGCGGAAATTCGTCCTTTACCTCGGGCGTCTCGGGAAACGCCACGCCGAACATCGGAACCGGGCAAAGCTCAACCCAGACGAATTCTTCGTATAACGCCGGCGGCACCTACACGCCGGGGCAGGGCATCCAGAACACGACGTCCGGGGGAAGCTCCGGGTCGGGACAGCCTGTCGGTCCCAACGCGGGCGTCACCGGCACCATCCAGAAACTCTTTCAGTGAGGAGCCCGTGAGGAGAACAATGATGAGACGAATCTGCTTTTTTCCCTTCATGCTCCTGATGGCGGCAAGCCTTTTCCTGTTGCGACCGGAGGATGCCCGGGCGGTGGCCGGATCCTCCTACGTCCAGTGCCTGGGTGTCGTGTCGGCGGAAATGTCTGCCCTCATGGCGGCGGGAAGCGCTACGCCGTCCGTTATCGCCGGGACCGTATCCGCAAGTCTCACGCTGAATCTCCAGCCGTACGTCGAAGCTTTGGCCGGAGAGATCTGCGCACAGGGGTCGAATGTCGTTACGGGCCTGGCGGCGCTTACCGCGGCCCTGTCTTCGGACCTCCACAACCAGGCCCGGCAGACGGACGCGTCCCTCACCCACAAGTACCTGATCGGAGAGCGTCTCCGGACGGAACGGGAATACGGCCCCCACGCCACCGTCGCGCACGTCTGCGCCCGGAGTACGGAAGTCGGAATGGCTGGCCCTGTCCTGGGAAGTGCTTCGGCGACCGCCGCCACTTCCGACACGATCGCGAACCAGTGGATGCAGCAGAACGTCCCGAAAACCGCTGCCCTTCAGAAGATCGCGAGCCAGCCCGCCGAAAATTTCGACGCCACCAATCTGTTCGGAACGAACGATCTGGCCGGAGGCTCGACGCTGACACAGACCCAGGCCACGGCTGCCCAGAACTTCGTGCTGAATGTCACCAATCCCATTCCCTACGCGGCCGGGGACACGCCGACGGCTTCCACGACTCAGGGACAGAGGGCCTCGGTTGCCAATCTCCGGGACCATGCCGTCCTGTCTCTGGCCCGCCACGCGATGAACGAGCAGCTGGCGCTGCGGACTGCGGGGAACAATCCGTCCCTTGTCGCCTGGCAGAACGCCCTGGCCCAGGAATCGGGGCTTCCTCCGGTTCCGACTACTGCCGGCGGAGTGAGCCTCATGAGCGTCCTGGGAACGGACGTGAACAGCCGGTTTAGTAATCCTGCCTGGCTCCAGGAACTTCATACCCTCTCCTCGACCGGGGTCCTTCGGGAAACCGCGCTCGAGGGGAGTCTGGAAATCGAGATCGAATGGCAAAGCCTTCTCTCGGACCAGCGGATGGAGGCGCTGTTGGCCGCAATCGCCGCAAAACAGGTGGAGATCCGGAGGAAGCCGTGATCCGGACGCTCGTCCGACGATCCTGCGGCCACCTCGAAGCGGTCTATGCTGTCGGAGCCGGCGTCAGGAGCATCCATAAAAGGGAAAAGGAGATCTGCGGAGTCTGTCGGGAAAGAAGAAGGTTTTCCGAAAGAGAGAACCGGGCCGTCAAAACGGAGAAAACCGCCGGGAACCCTTCCGGCGAACAGGATCTTTCGGGAGAAGTCGAGGACATTCTCGAAGAGAGAAACAACGACAACAACAATCAAGGAGAAAACGCATGATCGGAAAAATCAAGAGTATGGTTCTGGCAATCGTTCTGGCGGCATCGATCGGACTTTCCGTTCCCTTTGCTGATGCTGCCGACTCCGGGCCAGGAGTCTGGGATTTTCTCCTGTTCGGGAACCTGGACATGGGGAGCAGTTTTAACGCCGGAACGCTGGGAACGAATTCCGCGGGAACGACCGTTTACAAGGGAACGTCTCCCATAACGTCCGCGGGATACGGCTTCGGGTTCGGAACCGAGGTCTGGTTCACGAACAACATCGCCGCCCGGCTTCTCCTGCAGGGGAACGTGTTCGCCAACGGGTGGGGTGCGAACCTCAAGAACGGGCCCTTTTTTGGGTACGGCGCGGCAACCCTCGGGCCGGTGTTAAAGCTGTTCGGATCGACCAACTATTTTGTTTATGCTCCCGTCGATTTGGGATACGCGATCACGGCCGGAAGTTCCGGAAATCCGGCCACCGTCGGGGCCTCATCGAGCCTGACGTCAGTCCAGGGCGGTTCTTTCTATGGGGACATGGGGATCGGGATCAATATCCGGCTCCTCACGATCGAGGCCAAGGTGGCATATCTCCCAACGCCGGGAGCCTTCGGAGGAAGTTCCTTCTTCTTTCCGATCTCCATCGGGTTCGATCTGTAGGAAAGGAGGTGTATACTTTGATGAAAAGGCCTGCTCCGGAGGAGGATCCGGAGCGGATTTCATTCCGCCACTCGTCAGGAGAAAAACATGGTTGTCCAATCTGTCGATATCCAGAGTCCAGGGGTTCTCGAAAAGATCCTCTCCCGCGCCACTGAGATCCTTGTCCGGGAATACGGGGCGAGCCATGTCGTGTTCCATGGCTCCCGATTCCATGGAGATCCTTATCCCGACAGTGATATTGATCTTCTGGTCGTGAAGGAAACGGATCAGGCCCCGACGGAGAGGACAAGAGAGGCGGAAGCCCTTCTCGGAAGGCTTGGATCTCCTGTCGACTTCGATGTCCAGGTGTGGACACCGGAAGAGGTCCGCCAAGGTCTTTCGGAAGGACAGACGTACGTCGGGATGGCCCTATTCAATGGACGATTTCTTTATGGAAATGAGGAAGAATTTATGGCTCCCGAACAGCGTTTTTACAATATCAAGGAATGGCTCAATAATGCGCGGGTCTGCCTCGAAACGTATGATTTTCATCAAAGTCGGGGACGAAACGTCGAAGGAATGGACCAGCTTTTCCAGTCTACCGAGCGCTACATGAAAGCGTTTCTCATGACCAAAGGAGTCAAGGTGGAGATGACGCACAGTCTTTCCGGTCTTCTCGATCAGGCCGTCAAGTACGAGCCGTCCTGGGAATCTCTTCGGGAAACACTGGAAGTGGCTCATAAATGGGGGAGGGACTGCCATTATCCTCCCCGACAGGTCGGCGAAGTCCGCATCATCCCGACGCTTTCCGAGGTCAAGGAACTTTACGGGAAACTGGAGCCGTGGCTTAAAACGCTTGACCGGACACTGGAAAAGTCCATCGAGCGTCAGGAAAAGATCCGGGAGAAGAAGGACCATGGGCTTGGGTTTTGAAATGTCTTACAAAACAGCCGTTTTCCCCGAAACAAGTCCAACCCGGTATCTGACCGGTATGACGGCCCTCAACATTCCTGCTCCAGAAAATACCGGAGGGGACTGGCATTTTTCAGGAACATTCCGATCCCCTGTTTTTCCGGAGAATCTCGATTTTGCGGGAGAGGGCCTCGAATGGAACACGAATGCACTTTTCGGAGAGTACGGGATTCATGAATGTTCAAATATCCTTCGAAGCAGGGGAATATCCATTCCGGATGGAGTTCAGGTTTTTTCAGCAAACCATTACCGGGCGATCCTCGACATGCTCTATCGCTCTGTTTCCTCGGGGCATATTCCTCAACACCTGGCGATCGACGACTGGCTGGATACCGAGGAACACAAGAGCGTTCTTTTCTCTCTTCTCGACCAATTCTCCCATCGGTTTTCACCTACTGAACAAAGATTGATCGACTCGTGGATCGCTCTTCAAAAATGAAGAACTTCTTCCATCAAGCTTTGGCATCCCTTTTTCTCCTGGTCCTGTCTGTTTCCACCGCGCACGCAGTTGGCGGATCCACCTTCTCCGCCTGCGTGGCGGAAGGGGAGGCTTTCTACGCCCCGGCCACGGCCGCGACCCTTTCCACCGCTGGTGGAGCCGATGTGGGAATCGAGGCCGCGGGAACTGCGGCTCTTGCGGCCGATCTTTCTGCGGCGGCTGCGGCCACCGCCGGATGCCTGGGGGCCGTCCCCTGTGGGATTGCTGCCTCCCTGGGGGCGTCCGCGGCCGCTTTCCCAGAACTGTATGGTTCTGCCGAAGCGGCACTGGGACCTGTCGCCCAGACGCCGGGAGGGGTGGCCACGGGGGCTTTCGGCGGCATGGGAATTGTGGAGCCGTTTTCGGGCCCGGGATTTTGGATTCCCGTCGCGGGAGGTCTCGTGTTGAATCTCGAATCCTACGCGGTGGCCCTTCACGGAGCACTCTGCGCGGCTGGCACGAATATCGATACGGCTCTTTCCGCCGCGGCCAGCGCCTTGTCGAGCGATGTACGCAAC
>DAIEST010000233.1 GCA_027346125.1 Leptospirillum sp.
GCTCTTTCGCCGATGGATTTTGTCCCGGACACGATAGCTCGATCCCTGGATAGGGAAAATCCGGGCATGATGAACCAGCCGGTCAATAATGGCCGCCGCCACGACAGAGTCGGGAAAGATCTTTCCCCAGTCTTCGAACCCGTAGTTGCTGGTCAGAAGGATCGATCCTTTCTCGTAACGGATGGAGACCAGCTGAAAGAGCAGGTTGGCCTCTTCCCGGGTAATCGGGGTGTATCCGACCTCGTCGATGATCAGGACATGGTACCGGGAATATGCCAGGAGGCTCGCCGGCAGGGTGCCGTTCCGGACCGACAGAGACAGATCCCGCAAGAGAGCGGGGAGGGTGAGGAACAGAACGCGCTTTTTGGCTTGGCAGGCCTTGATGCCGATCGCCACGGCCAGATGTGTTTTCCCGACGCCAGGCGGTCCAAGGAAAACAAGATTCTCGGCCTTCTCCAGAAAGTCGAGCGTTCCCAAGCGGACCAAGGTTTTTTCCTCCAGGGAGGGCTGGAAAGAAAAGTCGAACTCCTCCAGGGTGCGGAGGAAAGGGAACCGGGCCAGAGTTATTTTGGTGCGGACCGACCGGTCGGTCTTTCCCCGGGTTTCTTCATCCAGAAGAAGAGCCAGGTATTCCTCGTACTGGAGCTGGTTCTTGGCCGCTTCTTCGGCCAGAGGGCGGTAAAGGTCGATCAGTCCCTTTAAACTCAGGGTCCGGAGTTGCTGAGTGATCCGCTGGTGGAGGTCAGTCATGGCACACCTCCTCTCCGAGTCCCCCATAGCAGTCGAGAGAACGCGTAAGAGAGGCTCCCATCGGCAGAGCCATGCCTTCCGGCACCGGAAGAAGACACTCCGGCCGGAGGAGCGGACGGAGAAAGTTTTTATGGAACCCCTGACATGCCTGGGCCTCCCGAAGGACCCGCCGTCCCTCTTCGGGGTCGTACCGCTCCAGAAGTTCCACGATCTCGGAGACATGCCACGTGAAGTTCGGTCCGGTCGCTTCCTGAAGCCCCTCCAGAAAGGGCTCGACCTCTTCCCCGAACCGTTCCCGGAACCGGCCCACCCATCGGGCCCGGAGCCCTTCCCGGCGCTTCTTCCGTCGGGGTTCGGCCTCCTGATGCTCCGGGTGCGGCGGAAGGGGGTCCGGGGAACCGGTTCGAAGAGGATGGGTGAGGAGCGGGGTCTCCCCCTCTCCCCATACCGTCAGCCGGATTCCTGACTCCACGGTCACCCAGACACTCCGTCCACAGAAACGCATGGGAACGGGATAGGCGTGTCCATCCCACCGAATATATCCGTCGGAGCTGACTTTCCGGATTTCGCCTTCGTAGAGGCGCCGGGGATCGACCGGGACCAAGGGCCGAAGAAGGGACTTCTCATGTTCAAAGCGGTCCACCGGCTTTTCGTGAAGGGTCTGGTGACGGCGCTGGTTGAAGGTCCGGGTGAAGGTCTGGAGCAGATTCTCCAGGCTGCCCCAGTCCGACACCTTCTTGCCCCGGAGCCCCCGTTCCTTGAGCGAGAAGAAGGTCCGCTCGACTTTTCCCTTCGTACGGGCGCGATAGGGCTGGCAGGCTTCCGGATCGATCCCGTACAGGCCGCAAAACATCAGGAAGGACTCGTTGAAGCGGACGCCTTTCTCCTTCCGGTTCTCCACCACCATCTGGCTCCCGTTGTCCATCAGAAGCGTTCGGCAGGTTCCTCCGAAAAAGGCAAAGGCCCGTTCCAGCGCTTTCATCACATCCTCCTGGCGGATCGTGGCGGAACAGGAAAAATGGGTCAGCCGGCTGTAGCCCAGAACCACGGCATGGATATAAACCGTCTGGACTGTTCCCCCCCAATCAATCTCCCACTCGGTCCAGTCGTACTGCATCTGCTCTCCCGGCCCCGTTTCCATCCGAACGGTGCTTCGGGCTTTCTCCCGCTCTTCAGATCGAATCCGGGACAAATGGTTGTACAAGGTCTTCAGGGATCCCCGATATCCTTCCGCCACCAGCTCCTCATAGATCCGGGTCCCGATGTACCGCTTCCGAACCATCTCGACGATCCGACCTTCATACGGCGCAATCTTCCGGGCGTACTCTCGTTTGTGAAAAACCGGAGGCTCCGCAGATCGGAGATACTTTTTCACGGTATTCCTTGAAAGCTTCAATGTCCGGGCAATCGCTTTAATCCCTTGCTTGTTTTCCCGCATCATCCGAATCTTCTGCCACAGATACATGCTGACCACCCCTTCCCTCCTCTCAAGATATTCCTGAGAGGACTTTAACAATTTTCTTTTCGAAGGGGGGTCAGTTTTATCTTTCAATAAAGGG
>DAIEST010000248.1 GCA_027346125.1 Leptospirillum sp.
GTCGAAAAAGAAAACAGGATCGGAGGCAGCTTCGGACCCGCGACTCCGGTCGTTGTCGGCGGAACCCTCTACGAATCCAGCATCTATGGGCATGTCCTGGCGATCCCCCTTGCCAGCCTCCTTCCCTGATCTTCGAGAGAAATACCAGGGAGTGCGGCAGCCAGGAATCCTCCCTTCCGTCCAGTCTGTCGCAAACAGTGTCCCGGCATTTCCACAAAACGTCCCAAGACCGGAGAACGGACTCCCATCATCCGTGATCGGGGTCCAACTTCCGCCTGGGATCCGCTGTACATTGCCCCCTTCCCGGAAACGGTCACAACAGCATTGAAAATGAGAAAAATGCAGGGATTCCGGAGGGGGGGTGACTCCCCTCCGATTCCGGCAGGATACCGGAAGATTTTGAAACCGGATTGAACGAACGGCTGGCTCCGGCGATAATAGAGACTCCCGGGAGGTTCGCCCTCCCGGACGAATTCTCCGAAAGCGTCCCGTCTACAGGGCGCCTTCGGGCCTCCCTGCCACCGAACCATGTAAAAAAAGGATTGCGCATGGCCGCTTCACCTTCCGGAAAACCATCGCTCGTCGCAAAATGGCCCCTGATTCTGGTCCTTTTCATTCTGGCGACGTTCTTCGTCTATGTCGGACACCAGAAAACTGCCCCGACCTCAGTTCCGGAGCCGGCGGCGACCCCCCAGACGGGGCCGGCGACCCCGGTCTCCACCTCATCTCCATTGTCACCAACGGCAGGACAGACCGCCGACGCCGACCATCCCGGAGTCTTTTATCCATCACAGGGCCATGACCACTGGGATCTCACCCGCCTCCAGGGGTTCAGGTACAACTCGAATCCGCCCACCTCGGGCCCGCACATGGAACAGTTCATCGACAGCTACTTTCCTCCATCGGCGCTGCCGGCCTACATCCAGGTCCATCTTCTCGAACACGGGAACGTCCTGATCCAGTACAACTGCGCCTGCCCGGAGACCGTTTCGTCGCTCAAGAAAATAGCCGGCTCCTTCGACACCTACGATCCATCGCTGGGTCTTGAAGAAGGAAAAGGTGTCATCGTGGCACCCAACCCGGGACTGCCGAACAAGATCGTCCTGTCCGCATGGACGCGTCTTCTTCCGATGGACGCGGTGGATGAGACCGCCATCAAGAAATTCATCACGGTCTGGCTCGGAAACAACCAGAACACCCACCAATAATCGCGCAACCGGATGACAGGACCCGGAGGGGGGACCGGGGGCGAGTCCCCCCTCCCGTCCGCCAGACATCCCGTTCAACCGATCTTGAATCCCAGGGAGGCGACAACCCTTCATGTTTCTAGTCCGAATCGCCATCAAGAGACCCTATACGATCTTCGTCATGGCTTCGGTCATTCTGATCATGGGAATCCTCTCCTTCAACCGGATGATCCTGGACATTTTTCCGTCGATCGACATTCCGGTGGTCAATGTGGTCTGGAACTATCCCGGCCTCTCCGCCATCGACATGGAAGAGCGGATCGTCCTCATTTCGGAGAGAGCCTATTCGACCACCGTGAACGGGATCAGCCGGATCGAAAGCGAATCCATCAACGGGACAGGACTCATCAAGGTCTACTTTCACCAGGGAGAGAGCATCGCGGCGGCCATCGCCCAAATCAGCGCGGTCAGCGAAACCCTGCTCAGGATCTTTCCTCCCGGCACCATGCCCCCGAACATCATCCAGTACAATGCGTCCAACGTTCCGGTCGTCCAGATGGAAGTCCGGGGAAGCCACTATTCCGAGCAGCAGCTCTACGATTACGGACTCAACTTCATCCGTGTCGGACTCTTCACCGTTCCGGGCCTTTCGACCCCGGCCCCTTTCGGCGGCAAGATGCGCCAGGTCATGGTGGACATCAACCCCGACAAGCTTTCGGGATATGGTCTTTCCCCGAACGATATCGTCAATACCCTGACCCGCTCCAACATCATCGTGCCGGGAGGCACGGCCAAGATCGGATCCCAGGAAGTCAACGTCCAGATCAACGGAAGCCCCGGCACCCTCGAGGGGATCGGGAGACTCCCGATCAAGGCGATCAACGGTGTCGTGGTTCGACTGAAAGACGTGGCAAGAGTTCATGACGGATACGCGGTCCAGGAAAACATTGTCCGGGTGAACGGTCACCGGTCGACCTACCTGGCCATCTTCCGGCATGCGGGGTCCTCCACGTTGAAAGTCGTGGAGGCAGTCCGCCACGCGATTCCCCGGATCGAGTCATTCCTCCCGCCGGGCATCCACCTGAAACTCTTCTTCGACCAGTCGGTCTTCGTGAAACGGGCCCTGATCGACGTCCTGCAGGAAGGGGCGATCGGAACGATCCTCGTGGGACTGATGATCTATCTGTTCCTGGGGGATCTCCGGTCGACCGTCATCATCTTGTTGTCCATCCCTCTTTCCATCCTCTCGGCGCTCTTTTTCCTGAAGCTGGCCCATCAGTCCCTGAACATCATGACGCTCGGCGGACTGGCACTGGCGATCGGGATGCTCGTCGACGACGCTACCGTCGCGATCGAAAACATCGAGAGAAACCGCTCCCTGACGACCGATCCGCTCAAGGCAGTCTGGGACGGAGCGAACCAGGTAGCTCTTCCCGCATTCGTCGGCACCTCCGCCATCCTGATCGTCTTCTTTCCGGTCATCCTCCTGAAGGGGGTCTCGCAGTTTCTCTTCACCCCCCTGGCTCTTTCGGTGGTCTTTTCGATGCTGGCAAGCTACTTTCTTTCCCGAACCCTCGTGGTCACCCTTTCCATGATTCTGCACAGAAACCGGACTCGCTTCCCGCAAGAGGAAGCATTCTCTCCCGCATCCCGGGCCGAACATCCAGGGGAAAATGGCGTTCCGGAGGAACCGGGGTTCTCCCTCTTCCTGAAAACGTTCGAGGCCCTCAGAAAGCGCTATGCCGCACTGCTCCGGACATCCCTGGACCGGCCACGTCTGGTCCTGTCAGGCGCGTTTGCAATCTTTGGCGTGGCCGGAATCCTCCTCTTTCACACCGGAGTCGATTTCTTTCCATCGGTGGACGCAGGTCTCATCGCCCTCCACATGCGGACACCCGACGGCTCCCGGATCGAAGTGACGGACGCCTACGCGCAGAAAGTCTACCGGACGATCAAGGAAGCGATCCCGCCTTCGGAACTCAAATCCGTGGATGTGAACATCGGGCTCCCGGTCTACTACAATCTGGCCTTTTACCAGACCGACAGCATCGGTCCCATGGACGCGGACTTTCTGATCTCGCTCAAGAACCCGCACCACTCCGTCTTCGATTACCAGAAGAAGATCAGGAAGCTGCTCCACTCCGAGTATCCGAATGTGGCCTTCTGGTACAAACCGGCCGATATCATCAGTCAGGTACTCGACTTCGGGCTTTCCGCACCCATCGACATCCAGATCCAGGGCCGCGATCTCGAATCGTCCTACCGTCTTGCCCGAACCATCCGGAAACGCATCCGGGAAATCCCGGGGGCAGTGGATGTCTCGATTCCCCAGGTCATGCATTATCCGACCCTCTTCGTCCGCACCCGCCGGGGCGATGCCCTCCTGGTCGGACTGACGCAAAACGACGTGGCCTCGAACCTCCTTGTGGCACTTTCCTCTTCCACCCTCATCAACCCCAATTACTGGGTAAACCCGAAAAACACGGTCAATTACATTGTGGCGGTCCAGTCTCCGACCGAAACGATCGCCTCCATTGCAGACCTGCGCCGCCTTCCCATCAGGACCGGCACTCCCCCGCCGTCGCAGATGCTCCTGGCTGCAATGGGAGCTGCGCTTCCCCCCCCGAACACGCAGTATCTGTCCAACATCGCTTCCGTCCATGAGGGCTCCCTCCCGGGCTCGATCACCCATTACACGGTCCAGCGCACGATGGACGTTCTGGTCAACGCCCAGGACCGGGACCTGGGAAGCCTGACCTCCGCCATCAAAAAAACGGTCCGGTCGCTGGCCCTTCCGCCGGGAACGCGGATCCTGTTCAGGGGACAGAGCCAGGCCATGGTCGAATCCTTCCGGAGTTTCGGGATGGGACTGATCCTGGCGATCCTTCTGGTCTACCTCCTTCTCGTCATGAACTTCCAGTCGTTTCTCGATCCGTTCATTATCCTCGTCAGCATTCCGGCAGGTCTTTCGGGGGTGACATTCGCCCTGCTCGCCACCCATACGACCCTGAACGTCGAATCCGCCATGGGGGCCATCATGGTAGTGGGTGTGGCCACAGCCAACAGCATCCTGCTCGTGACATTCGCGAACGAGGAGCGTGGAAGGGGAGCCACTGCACTGGAAGCGGCGATCGAAGCGGGCTCGATCCGCTTGCGCCCCATTCTCATGACGGCCACGGCCATGATTCTGGGGATGCTCCCGATGGCCTTCGGAATGGGCTCCGGCGGAGAGCAGAACGCTCCCCTCGGCCGGGCGGTGATCGGCGGTCTTCTGCTCGCGACACTCAGCACCCTTTTCCTGGTCCCGACCTTCTACGCCCTCTTCCGGAAGCAGATTCCGAACAGGTTCCGCTTCGACGAAGCATTCGACCGGTCGATCGGGATGGGGCAGCCTTCCCCCCCCGAATCCGGCGCTCCAGGGGAACCGGGCCTGCAAGGATGACTGCCCTTCCGGAACTGACATCGGGAGCGGCGGCTTTGTCATCTCCATGAAAGAAGCCGAAGGAAGAGACTTTTCCTCCAGGGAATCCCTTTCCATCGTTCCGGGGGTTCTCCTTTCGGGGGTGGGCGGAGGAATGGCCTTTCCGATCCTGCCCATCGCCGCCCTCCAGGCCGGACTTCCCATCTATGTCATCGGCCTCATCATGGCGACGAACAGGATCGTCCGGATGATCGTCGCACCCTGGGTCGGAGAAACGATCGACCGCATCGGGGGCCGTCGGGTCTTCCTGACCGGAATTCTGGTCAATATTGCCGTCATGGCTCTTTTTGCCCTGGGAAGCCTCACCGGACACGAAGGACTCTTCTTCCTGTCGGGCCGGATCCTGCATGGAATCGGGTCTGCATGCGTTTTTATCTCGGCCCAGACGCTGGCCCTTCATTCCGGACAGCCTCAGGGAAGGGGACGCGCGACCTCATTCATCCGCTCTGCCCAGTCGAGCGGAACACCTTTGGGGTTCGTCCTCGGAGGGGTCCTGGTCGTCTTTCTCGGAGATCTGAAGACATTTCTGCTGGCAATGGGCTCACTCGTCGTGGCAGCAGCGATCGCCTTTCCCACGCTGCCCGATATCCGGGTCCGGCCATCGGCTGCCCCGTCCAGGGGATTTTCCTTCCTGAAAACCGCAGGCCGGACACTTCTTCCCGTTTTCGCCATAACGCTGGTCTATACATTCTCTCTCCAGGGAATCCTTCTGGCCACGCTCGTCCTTTGGGTGAGGCAGATACATCTCTCATTCCTCCATCTCGGGGCGCAGGGGACCGCCGGACTCCTGTTCGCGCTGGAAGCATTCTGCTCTGCCGGAACCTCTCTTCTGACAGGACGCATCGCCGATCGCTGGGACCGTCCGGCACTCCATGCCTCCATAGGATTTCTTCTTCTTTCGGCGGGATTCGTCCTGATCGGAGTTTGCCACAGCGGGGCTTGGCTTTTGTCGGGACTCGCATTGACCGGCATCGGAGGGGGGTCCGTATGGATCAATCTTCTTCTGCTCGTGGACCAGTCCGTTCCGGAAGGGTCCAGGGGACGCGCGGTCTCATCCCTTCAGTTCTTCGGGGATGCAGGGAGTTCCCTCGGTGCCTTCCTGGGACCTGTTCTCCTCTCTCTTTCTACCGGGCTTCCCTACATCCTGGCAGCCGTCCTCCTCCTTTTCTCCATTCCCGTGGGAATGGCCATCTCCGGACATCGCGCCCGCAGTTCCCGTTTCCGGGAGAACTCTCTCCACCCCTGACAGCTGTCAATCATTTTCCGATCGGTATAGACTCCGATGGGAGGATGCTCACCTGTTTCCAGACGCAAATCGTCGTCCGGATCGAAGCATGACTTCCTCCCGAACCCAAAAAGACAACCCGTACAGCACAGCCGGGCAGCCAGGCTCCCTCGCGCACAGGGTCGGCACCTCGGGATGAGGAGACGAAAAAGATGGATTCCGGGAAGCGATGGACGATTCCGGTACTGATCGGAAGCGTCAGGAGGGGACGGCAGACCCCGAAAGCGGCCCTGTTCATCAAAGAACGGATGGAAAGCACGGGGGAAGTCACTGCCCCCCTTCTGGATCTGAGGGAAATCAATCTTCCCGTCATGGAAGAAAGACTTGAATACAGGGAAGATCCGCCTCCGGGGCTTCAGTTTCTCTCCGACCGGATCCGTTCGGGAGATGGACTCGTTCTCGTCAGTCCCGAATACAACAACGGAATTCCGGGGGTTCTCAAGAATGCCCTCGATTATCTGTACGGGGAGTTCCACCGGAAACCGGTAGGCATCGTAACGGTTTCCAATGGACCGTATGGCGGCATCAACGCCCTGGCCCAACTGAGACTTGTCCTTCTCGCAATGGGAGCCTGTCCGATCCCGGCCAGGCTTCCGGTCGGGAATATCGAAACGACCCTGGGGGAAGACGGGACAACGGACCGGGAATCTCTCCGGAAAAGGGCCGATGAATTTATCCGGGAACTTCTCTGGGCTGTTCAGAAAAACCCAGAAAAATAACCCCTGTTTATGCAGTATGTTAACAATATTCACAAAATGAAATATGATATTCCAAAGACATTACAATCATGATACAAATCATGATGGACGATTCTCCAGAGTGAGCCTTCGGGAATTCGCATGCCGTCATCCGCCTCCCGGGATCGGGCACAGCAATCGCCCCGGAACCCACCGGAGGCGGACAAGCGTTGGAGAACATGTCCGGATCGGGCTCGCGCCCCGAAGAACACCACGGAGAACCCGTACGTGAACCGCCTGTTCATTTTTTCCCTTCATCGGCAGGAACAAATCATGGGACACCGGCACCCGTGCGTCGGATTTCCTGCATGACATCGACTCCGGACGACGGCCCCGATCGGCTCTCCCGGCAGAACGAAGGACAACCCACCTCCCGAAAAACGGGATCCCTTTCCATTATGCTCGGCAGACTCCACCGGATACTGCTTCTCCACCCGGAAGAGGAACCCGACTACGACGAAGCCCTCCAGACGCTCACCGGCCATGAGGAAATCTCCCTGGCGTGGCTGTTCCGCCTTCATCCTGCAACAGGCGAAATCCTCGCGTCCCATCTGGCGTCCTCCGACCGGAAGTTCCTCGACAGCACAGGAACATTTCCCGACGGAGAAGCGGAAAATTCCACCGGGCATGAACAGCTCTCCAAGGAATTCTTCTCCCCCCGTCCGATCATTGCCAACGATTTCCGCAACCACCCGACCGGGGCGGTCTGGCCTTTCCATCGCCTTCCCGAGAACATGGGATCGTTCGGAGCCTTTCCCTGCATTCATGAAGACCGGATCACCGGGATTCTGGGGATCGGCTCTCCCTCAACCGGTTTTTTTGACGAGGAAGGCGAAGCCCTCCTTCGGGAAATTGCCCAGAGCATCGCCGTATGCCTTCAGCTCCGGAAACGTGCCAGACGCCCCGACTCCGAACGGACACTGGAGCGGATCACCGATTTCTATCGGGCTCTTCACGCAATCAACCGTCTGATCAACCAGAACCTGCCCGAGCAGGAACTCCTCGCCGGAGTCTGCCATATCGTCCATACCTATACCCGGGTCCCTCTTGCGGCGATTTTCGTGCCGGCAGGGGATGGCCGCCAGATTCTCCGAACATCGGCAGGACTTGTCGAACTCGGCACACTCCTTCAGACTTCGGTGTTTTGTCCGGATCCGGGAAAAGAAAGCTCCGCCTCCCAGGATCAGCACGAGACACTGATCCTGGACGATCTTCCGGGTTTTCTGGATCAGACGGGATTCCCCGAATGGAAAGAAACCGCGCTGGCCTATAACATCCAGTCCTGCGCCAAGTTTCCGATCCGGCAGGAAAACCGGCCCTACGGAGCACTGATCGTCG
>DAIEST010000021.1 GCA_027346125.1 Leptospirillum sp.
GTCGGGAGGTCGGAAAAAGAAAGGAGAATATCGAGATGTGGCGGCTTCAGAAACTCTGCCAGAGACTTGTGGTGTTTCCGGAACTCGGACTCAAGCGCTTTTTTCCCGATCTCGGCACTCTGACGATCCTCTTCTTCTTTCAGCCAATGACGGATTCTGGCCCTGGCCCGGGGAGTCGCCACATATCTCAGCCAATCCTTGCTGGGTGTCTGTGCCGGAGACGTGATGATCTCGACGATCTCTCCGGAACCCAGAACTGTTTTGATAGGAGCCCATCGACCATTGATCCTGGCCCCGACGATATGGTTCCCCAGATCCGTGTGGATGGAATAGGCGAAATCGATGGCGGTCGCCCCATGAATCAGCTCCTTGACCTGACCTTTTGGGGTAAAGATATAGACCTCATCCGGAAACAGATTGATCTTGACGGAATCCATGAACTCCCGATTGTCGGGAAGCTCCTTCTGCCATTCCACCAATTGCCTCAACCAGGCAACGACCTTCCTCTCCCCTTCCGCCGGAAGATTCTCCGCATTTTCCTTGTAGTTCCAATGCGCGGCAATCCCTTCCTCGGCAACGCGGTGCATCTCTTCCGTCCGTATCTGAAACTCGACCGGAACCCCTTCCGGGCCGATCACGGTCGTATGAAGAGACTGATACATGTTGGATTTCGGAACGGCGATGAAATCCTTGATCCTTCCGGTGATCGGTTTCCAGATGCTGTGCAGGAGACCCAGAATCCCGTAGCAGTTCAGTTTCGTATCTGTAATGATCCGAATCCCCATAAGATCGTAGATCTCGTCAAAGGGGATCTCCTGGAGCGTCATTTTTCGATATATGCTGTATATGTGTTTATATCGGCCAAGGACACGTCCATGGATGTCATTCGACTTCAACGCCTCTTCTGCCGTCTGGACGATGAGGTTGATGTAATTCTTCCGTTCCTTGCGCCTCATGGCCACGCGCGTGCGAATATCCTGATAGGTCTTGGGTTCCAGAACCGAAAAGGAAAGGTCTTCAAGCTCCGACTTCATCCATCCGATACCAAGACGATTCGCCAAAGGAGAGTAGATCTCAAGGGTCTCCTGGGCGACAGCTCTTTGTTTGGGTGAATCAAGGGAAGCAAGAGTCCTCATGTTGTGGAGACGGTCTGCAAGCTTGACCAGAATGACCCTGATATCCTCGGACATCGACAGAAGCATCTTCCGGAAATTCTCTGCCTGCTTCTCCGCTTTGGAAGCCTGGTAGTGAAACTTCCCGATTTTTGTCACTCCATCGATCAGTGTCAGAACCTTTTTCCCGAATTTTTGTTCGATGAGGTCGGGAGGAAGGGCCGTGTCTTCCAGAGTGTCATGGAGAAGCGCCGTGATCAGGCAGGTCGCATCGACCTTCATCGATGCCAGGATCAAGGCGACATTCAGGGGATGGTCCACATATGATTCTCCGGAACGCCTGAACTGCCCCTTGTGGGCATCCGACGCCAGAAGATAAGCTTCACGAATCCGATCCAGGACGGACGGGGTGCTGTTGTAAAGCGCAACCTGGGAAAGAAGGGTTTCGATCGTCGGCCCGCTCCCCACTCCCGTGGTCCGAAGCTCCTGTCCTTCCGGTCCCTGAGGCTTATCCGGTGTGTCTGTGGCGACGGATGGTGAAATGCCGCTCAATGCGATCCCCCTTTCCGACCAGTTCAGGGGTCATGACCAGATCCAGCCTGTCACCGGGTCTGGGAAGATTCCGTGAGTATCGGAACGCCGCCCGTTCGGTTCCATGGTTCCAGCGAAAATGACATAGAACCAGACGGCCATTCGCAGACTCCATTTTTTCGACACGCACATTCCGGATCCCGAACAGGGGTTCCGGAAACCCCTCCCCAAAGGGAGTCAGCTTTCCAAAGCCTTCCCAGAAAGAAGCAGACCGGTAATACGCAGGCAAGAACGCATCGATTTCCAGCGTTTCGTCACAGTCTTCAAGCGTACTGGCGGATTGCTCCCTAAGGATCCCGGACAGAAGTACCCGGACCTTTTCCAGAATCTCGAGAGGAAACCCAAGGCCTCCGGCTTTTGGATGTCCCCCGCCCGAAATAGGAAGTCCTTCCAGCGACTTCAGGATGTCCGGCAGGGTGATCTGCCCACGAAGACGAAGAGAACCCCTCACTCCTCCGGATGCGGTCAGGGTTCCTACAAAGACGGACTGGTTGAACTCCTCGCACAGACGGTGGGCGATCCGTCCCATGACTCCGGGAGCCCAGTCCGGCGCAAAAAGGACCGGAGTCCCGTCCCACTGGCGACGGACTTCTTCATAAATTGTCCACTCCGCTTCCCGTCGCCGGCGATTCATCTCCACAACCTGTGAAGAGTAACGCTCCGCTTCCGATTCCGTTCGAGCCATCAGAAGTCTGAAGGCCGGAAGAGGGTCGGACATTCTTCCCGGCGCATTGAGTGAGGGAATGACCCAGAAAGAGTAGTCGTTGACCATGACTTTCCGGTGAATGCGCTTTCGCAGCAAAGCCCGGACGCCGGGAAAACCTTCCAGGACATTCTCGTCCAGAAGAGCCTGGACGAAATATCTGTTCTCGGACAGGATGGGAGCCCTGTCTGAAAGAACTGCCAATCCGGAAAGGAATGCCATTTCACGCTCTTCGGACTCATGGACAAACGAGCGAAGCAATACATAGAGACACCCGACAGCTGTCAGATGAGAACGACCCTGCGGGTGGACGATCGCCATCTCCTCAGGCCACGGCTCCTGCATAAGGTGGTGGTCCACCACGATGGAAGACAGCCCCTTTTTCTTGGCTTCTGACAGCAAGGAAAGATTCGAGACGCCGAGATCTGCGACGATCAGGAGTCTCACCCCCTCATCCGGCAAGGCAAGAATGCGCTCACGGTTCAATCCATGGCCCTCTTCCCGCTGTACCAGCAACACACGGTGGGGATGTTTCCTTCGGGTGAGAAATCGGGAACACATTACGGCAGAAGTAATTCCATCCACATCCAGATCCGCATAAATGGCAATCTGTTCCTGATTGGACAAGGCATCCAGAAGGGTTTCCCGGGCCAGCCCGATCTCTCCGACATTGTCGGAGTCAGGGGGAGATGGATGCAGAAAGGAGGAGTCGAGAGAATCCCAGTCGAATCCCCTCCCAAGAAGGATTCGGGCCCATATGGGATCAACGTTCAGTCCCCTGGATATGGCAGATATCCCGGACTCCTCAACAGATGGGATATTCCAGCCAGCCCGTTCTCCAGATTCCTCGCATTGGATAGTCATGTCCCATACCCTAGATAATCTGTTTCTTTTTCAAGTAGAGCAGAAAAATGATCAGCACCACAGGCAGAACAAACAGACCCAAGCTTCCCAGAACCTCTTCCGGATCGATATAGTTGTTGTTCACACTTCCATCCCTTCAGACGTGGGGGTCAACTCCTCTGTCCGGATACGGTTTTCTCCGCGTTTCCCCGTGTGCGCTTTCCTTTTGGAATCATCAGCAGAAGCGGACTTGCAACAAAAATCGAAGCATACGTCCCGATCACCACACCCAAAAGAAGAGCGAGAGAAAAATCATGGATCACGGATCCACCGAAAAAGAAAAGCGCAACCAGAACAAGCACTACTGTAGATGATACCACAACTGTACGGCTCAAGACCTGATTTATTCCCGCATTGATGATTCCTTCCATTGTCTGACGGCTTGCCCGCTTCAATTGTTCACGAATGCGATCGAAAACAACGACAGTATCCGTCAATGAATACCCCGCCAATGTCAATAAAGACGTGACAACAAGAAGGTTGATCTCGATCCCCATCAGATAAAGGATGCCCAAAACTGCCATGACATTGTGAAATGTGGATATTGCCGCGGCAAGCCCGAACCGGAATTCAAACCTCATTGCAATGTAGAAGATGATTCCGACAATAGAGTAGAGGATTGCAAGGAATGCTTTTCCCGCAAGCTCCGAGCCGATTGTCGGACCTATTTCCGTGGCTGAAAGAACCGTCAACTGATTTCCGGGAAATCCGGCCCTCAGATCATTTAAAATGGTTGAAGAGACTGACGTCCCGTCCCCTTGCTGGATTTTAGTCCGGATCAACAGGTCGTTCGTCGACTGAATGTTCTGGATCTGGGCACCCTTGATTCCTTTTCGGATCAAGCTGGAGCGAATATCCTGGATCGGAACGGGCTTCGAGAAATGAACCTGAACCGCTGTGCCACCCACGAAATCAATACCCATGTTCGCTTTTCCACGGTAGATCTGAATGAGGGCCAGAAGACCCATCCCCAGAAAAATGGCGGAAATGCTGAGAGAAATACGCCTTTTTCCCATGAAATCAATAGAAGGATTCCGAATCAGTTCAATCATTCCCTCTCCTAAGGAGAATCGGCACAAATCATGTCCGAAATATTGGCACTTTAAATGGAAAGTTGATCCATCTTCCTTTTCATACTCATGGAATCGAATACAACACGGGTTCCGACCAGTGCCGTAAAGAGATTGATCCCGATACCGACCGAAAGCGTCACGGCAAATCCCTTGATCGGACCTGTCCCGAAAATGAACAGGATTAAGGCCGTGATCAGTGTCGTTACATGGGAATCGACGATCGTCAGGAATGCCTTGTCGTATCCCGAGTCGATGGCAGACCGGACGGGCTTTCCGAGACGGATCTCTTCCCGTATGCGCTCAAAAATCAGTACATTCGAATCGACGCCCATCCCGATGGTGAGAATGATCCCGGCAATGCCGGGAAGCGTCAGGGTTGCGTGCAGTGCCGCCATGGCCCCGATCAACAGAACAAGATTCAGTAGCAGGGCTCCGTCTGCAATCACTCCTGAGAAGCGGTAATAGAAGGCCATGAACAGAAGCACCAGAATGCCCGAAAAAATCGTCGCCCTAATCCCTGCCCGAATGGAATCTTTCCCGAGCGAAGGACCAACTGTCACGTTCTGGAGGATATGAACAGGTGCAGGCAGTGCTCCCGACCGGAGAACAATCGAAAGATCCTTGGCCTCTTTGAGGGTAAAACTTCCGGTGATCTGGGCCTGCCCTCCCGAGATTTCTTCCTGAATCACCGGAGCGGAATACACCACCTTGTCGAGAACGATCGCAAGACGATCCTTGACATGGTCGCGGGTAATCTGGTCGAAGAGCTTGGCCCCGGAAGCATTGAATGTCAGCGAAACATAAGGTTCGTTGAATTGGCCAAAAGCGACTCTGGCATCGGAGATGACATCGCCAGACATCAGTGCCCCTTTCTTGAGCAGATAGGGCAATTCAATCCGTTCCCCCTTTGTCCCCGTCCGATGCGAAAAAAGCACTTCGTCCAGGGAAGGAACAGGAGTCTTCTTTTCCAGAATCTTGTCCGCATCCGGATTCCTGTCATCTACCAGCAGAAACTCCAGACGGGCCGTTTTTCCAATCAGGGCCATCGCCCTGTCGGGATCGTTCACACCCGGCAATTCGACCAGGATCCGATCCTTCCCCTGTCGCTCGATCAGGGGTTCGGCAACTCCGAACTGGTCGATCCGGTTTCTGATGACCTCCATCGCCTGTGTCATGGCATGAGCCCGGATTCGCTTTTCTTCTGCCGGGGGAATGGTGTACACCACCCCTGAATCGTTTTGCGACTTGAGCGTCAGGAAAGGATAGTGATGGCGGATCCGCTTTGCGAGAGCTTCACGGGCCGCCCCTTTTCCGACCGGGAAAGAGAGGTCCGCGTCACTGATCCGGGGCTCCATCGAAGGGGTTTTCAATGCAGCGGAGATTTCCTCAAGGGTTCCCTGGACCGCTTTTTCCCGATCCACCTGCAATGTGACGGACATGCCCCCCTTGAGATCCAGTCCGAGGGAAATCTTGCCGGAAGGAAGAACTTTCTGAAGCCCCGGCGGAAGACTGCTCCAGAGAGGGAGGGAGGGAAGCAGAAGAACAAGGGAAAGGATCGTGGCTCCTCCAAGCAAAGCCAGACGGAATCTGATTTTTCGTTTCATGGGTGAACTATCATCCCCTTTCTTGTATTCGATGCAAAACGGTTCAGATCTCTGATGCGAAGGAAATGATCGTTTGTTTCAGGACGGTCACAAGCACATTTGGAGAAATTTCGAGTTCCACCGTCCTGTCTCCGATCGACGAGACTGTTCCGATCAATCCTCCCGACAGGACAATCCGGTCTCCTTCCTTGAGTGCCTGAAGAAACTGATTGTGTTTTTTCTGTCGCCTCTTTTGGGGAAGAATAATCAAGAGATAGAGAAAAACCACGAACAGGAGGATCGGGAGAAGATTTAAAAGAGCCGAAGATGCTCCGGCTGGAGCTGCGGAATTCATGACTGGTCTCCTTCTGGTACGTCCAGGGCCGATAGTTGTCGTGTTGCCCATTCCGACAGAGTGCCGGAACGGATGTGGATTCGGGCCTCACTCAGCAGATCCATATAAAAGGACAGATTGTGAATCGTGTTCAGCACGGGACCAAGCATTTCCCCACTTCGAAACAGATGGTGGATATAGGCCCGGCTGTATTGGGAACACACCCTGCATGAACAGGCGGGATCGAGCGGTCCCTCATCCTTCAGGAAACGTGCGTTCCGAATGACAAGTTTCCCGGAACGGGTGAATGCCATACCGTTTCGACCATTCCGGCTCGGAAGCACACAATCAAACAGGTCCACACCATTCAGGACTCCCATCAAAAGATCGGAGGGATATCCAATGCCCATGAGATAGCGGGGCTTTTCCGGCTCGAGTTCGGGAATGGTTTCTTTGAGAATATGGTTGCGGACGGAAAAGGATTCCCCGATTCCCAGTCCACCGATCCCATATCCTGAAAAGCGTTGACCGTCTTTCCCGACCATCTCGCGAAGGGAGCGGGCACTGAATCTTCGGCTTTCAGGATCGATCCCTCCCTGAACGATCCCGAAGAGGCCCCTGTCCTCCTGATAGACATCAAGAGAACGTTTGGCCCACCTCAGTGTCCTGAGCAACGCTTCACGAACTTCCTCCTCTTTGGCCAGCGGTGAGACCAGATGATCGAGAACCATGGCCAGATCGACATCAATGTCAGCGGAAATCCGGACAACGTCTTCAGGAGACAGAAAGACCGCCCGGCCGTCATAGGGAGAGCGGAATGAGGCTCCTTCTTCCCGGATCTTTACGGAATCGGCAAGACTTAAGATCTGGTATCCTCCGCTATCGGAAAGAACCGGACCGTTCCATCCCATGAAGGCAGAGACCCCTCCCAACGCATGAATCACGTCTTCCCCTGGCCTAAGCCAAAGATGAAAGAGGTTCACCAGAAGGATGGATGCCCCTGTCTGCCTGATCTGGTCTGCAGTCAGACCTCTTACGGAGGCACGGGTTCCCACTGGCATGAATGCCGGCGTTTCCAGTACGCCATGCCGGGTTTCGATCTGGCCTGTACGCGCTTCCGAACAGGTATCCTTCGCGACAAGTCGAAACTTCACATGGAATCCGGGGCGGAAACGCCAAGAATCTCCAAACCTGAACGAAGCACACGCCCAACTGCGATCGACAACCCGATTCGTCCGATCATCACTTTCTCATCCTGGGGATCCTGGGAAAGAATCCGGTGATGAAAATAATAATGATGGTATCGTCCAGCCAGATCAGTCAGATACTCTGTGACAGGGTGAACTTCCAGAGACTGGGGGACCTCATTGAGAATGTAGGAAAACCGGTCCAGAAACCGGACGAGATCCCTTTCCTCCGGTTGCACCAGAGACTCCAGATCGGACAGCGTCCATCTCTCGGGAACGAGAATAGACCTGGCCTCAGCCTGTCGCAGAATGCTCTTCACTCGCGCATGGGCATACTGGACATAATAGACCGGATTGTCCATGGAGCGTTCCCGAGCCTTGTTCAGATCAAAATCAAGAGACGAGTCATGGGAACGGGTCAGATAAAGGAATCGGGTTGCATCAACTCCCACTTCGTCCAGAACTTCCCGCAGCGTGACAAACTCCCCTCCCCTGGTGGACATGCTGACCGGACGGCCATCCCTGATCAGATTGACAAGCTGGACAAGGGCAATCCGAAGATCGGCCACTCTTCCCAGAAGTCCGGAGAGCGTTCTGATGGCGGCGTTCATCCTCGGAATATACCCGTGATGATCCGCACCCCAGACATCGATCATTACATCGAACCCCCTTTGAATCTTCTCGGCATGGTAGGCAATATCCGCCGCAAAATAGGTGAGACGTCCGTCGCTTCTGAGAAGTACCCGATCCTTGTCGTCCCCCAGGATTGTCGTTCGCAGCCAGACAGCTCCGTCGGCTTCATAAACGTCCGGAACCGCTTCGTCCTGCAGACTGGAAGATGCTTGTCCGATACGACGGATCCACGTTGAAATGGCATCGGATCCGGAACCGGCAGGTTCCAGGTGAAGGGTCCTCTCCGAAAAAAATGCATCAAAGGAAACGCCGAACCGGTCCAGATCTTCCTTGATTCCACCCATAATGGTGGACTGGGAAATATGAGTGAATTTCGGGAGATAGTCTTTTTCGTTTCCGGCAGGATCAAGAGCTGAAGCCATTTCCTGCTCCGAAAGAAGTCCCTCCGTTTTCAGAATGAAATCCGCAATTTCACGGATATAGTCTCCTTTATAGGGAGTTCCCCCCTTAAGGAAACGTTCCTCTTCTTCCGGCGGAACTTCCCGCTGGAGACGGCGCCAGGCAAGACAGGTCGACCTCCCAAGCATTTCCATCTGGTTGCCGGCGTCGTTTATGTAATACTCTGTTTCGACATCATGCCCCACTGAACGCAGGATGCGGGCCAAAGCATCGCCATAGGCGGCTCCGCGACCGTGGCCGACATGAAGGGGACCGGTGGGATTGGCACTGACAAACTCGAGAAGTAGTTTTTTCCGGGTATCGGCGGGAACGATCAAACTTGACGAGTGATCAAGAACCTGTTCGAGCGTTTCCAGCAACGCTTCCCGACTGAAGGTGAAATTGACGTACCCCGGACCCGCAATTTCAACTGATTCCAGTTGTGGATGCCGGATAACACCGCTTCGAAGAGCTTCGGCAATTTTTCTGGGAGGCTGTTTCAGGATCGGAGCCAGATGCATCGCAACCGGAGTCGATATCTCCCCAAACCCTTCTTTCTTGGGAAATTCAAGACGAATTCCCTTCGGGATCAGATCTCTCAGGTCTTCAGTTCTACCAAGTCCCTGAATATAAGAAGACAGACTTGACTCAGCGACCCCCCTTAACCACCGTTCAAGCACAATAACCCCTCTGACTCTTGGAACAAGTTTCTGATAAATGGACAATCTCCGGATGCTAGCATGATCCGTGAGATCTCACAATTAATCCGAACTTTTATTAGGGATGCCGGAATTTTTTTTTCCAAAGCGATGATCGGAACGATCGCGTGTATAAGGAATCAGATCGTAGTAAGGATATGGGTAGAAGGAACCGGAACTCAGAAGCTCCCCCCCCAGTCTTGCGACCATCAGTGCATTGTCTCTGGCAAGCGAAAGGGAAGAAAGGTGTAGACTCACACCCCTTATCGCGCACAATTCTTCCACTCTTTTCCGCAGAAGCGCATTCGCACTGACTCCGCCTCCAAGCAGCAGGTGGTCGGGGGACTCCACTTCTATCACTCTTTCCAAACGATTCAACACATGAGAAACGATCGCTTCCTGAAGAGAGGCCGCGAACTGTGGCCTGGTCTCGTCTGTAACACCCAGTTTTCGGACAAGAAGAGCGAAAGCCGTTTTCAGTCCACTAAAACTGAAATCGGAGGGATCTTCGGTGCGGACGGCCCTTTTTGTGAGAGGAAGGATCGGCAATGTGTTCTTTTGAGCTTCAATCTGCAACGAAGGTCCGCCGGGATAGGGAAGGCCGAGTAGCTTGGCACCCTTGTCAAAGGCTTCGCCCGCTGCATCGTCAACCGTTTGAGCTATCTTGACCAGGTTTGGCCATCTGGAAACACGATAAAGGTGCGTATGCCCACCCGAAATAACAAGCCCGACCGACTTGCCGTGCAAGGTTTCCGGAGAAGAAATCGACGCCCTCAGATGCGCTTTGATGTGGTCTACGCCAATAATCGGAAGTCTGTAACCTGAAGCCAGGCCTTTGGCAAAGGAAATACCCGTCAAAAGGGAGCCCAGAAGGCCAGGCCCTTGTGTTACGGCTATTCCGGAGAGATCTGCATATGAAACGGAAGATTTCTCCAACGCCTCTTGCACCAGACGGGGCAACGTTTCGACATGAGCCCGGCATGCCACTTCAGGAACAACCCCACCAAAGCTCTCGTGTAGATTGTCCTGCGAGTGGATATGATGAAATAAAACGGCCCCGGTCTTGTCGACCAGGGCCACCGATGTGTCGTCACACGACGTTTCTATACCCAGGATCAATGTTCTACCGCAGGTTCTATCGCAACCTATTTAACCGAGTACCGCCATCACATCTTCTTCGAGGAAGACCGGTTGTCCTTCCCGAAGCACAACGCGAATCTTGTGAGACTCCTTGAATTGACCGCTGATGATCATTTCGGAGAGGCGATCTTCAATGTGCCGCTGGATTGCCCGCCTCATTGGCCTGGCTCCATAATGCGGCTCATAACCTTCTTTCACAAGCCACTTCCGCACCTCTACATCGATTTCGACCGACAGATTCTGCTCCGCAAGCCGCCGATTCAGATCTGCAATGCGAAGGTCCACAATCGCCTCAAGGTGAATCTCCGAGAGGGGATGGAATATGACGATTTCGTCAACCCTGTTCAGAAACTCGGGGTTAAACGTACGCCGCAACTCCTCGTGAATGGAATCTCTGACGAATTTCTCCTTGGAGTCAATTCCAGCCCGCTGAAAACCAAGGGCGCCTTCCTTCTCAAGCGATCGCGCACCAAGATTTGACGTCATGATCAGGACCGTATTCTTGAAGTCGACTTTTCTCCCGAGACTGTCCGTGATATACCCGTCGTCAAGAATCTGAAGAAGGATATTGAACATATCCGGATGAGCCTTCTCGATCTCGTCAAACAACACGACCGAATAAGGACGTCTGCGAACACGTTCGGTAAGTTGCCCACCCTCTTCATAACCAACATACCCGGGAGGAGCTCCAGTCAGACGCGAAACATTGAAACGTTCCATGTATTCGGACATATCTACACGGATCAAGGCATCTTCATCACCAAAAAGTGTTTCGGCCAATGTCCGGGCAAGTTCCGTCTTCCCGACGCCTGTCGGTCCCAAGAAAATAAAGGATCCGATGGGACGCTTTTCACCCTTGATTCCGGCCCTGGAACGCCGAATCGCCCTTGCGACGGCAGACAAAGCCTCTTCCTGTCCCACGATACGGCGATGGAGTTCGCCCTCAAGCTTGAGAAGCCTCTGGCTTTCCTCTTCTTCAATCTTATAAAGAGGAATCCCTGTCATCTTCGAAACAATGACAGAAACTTCTTCACGCCCAATGACTGGCCGGTTGCGCTCCTGTTCCTCTTTCCACTTCCGCTTCTCTTCATCGCCCTGCTTTTTCAGCATGTCTTCCTGGGCACGCAGACGAACTGCCTCCTCGAAATTCTGGACGCGAATCGCTTTTTCTTTCTCCCGAACAACTTTCTTCAGCGACTGGTCCAATTCCTTGATTTCATCGGGCAATGAGAAACTCTTGAGCTTTGCCCTCGAACCGGCTTCATCGATGATGTCGATGGCCTTGTCCGGAAGAAAGCGATCTGTGACGTAACGTTCGGAGAGCGTCACCGCATCATGAATCGCTTCATCGGTGATCTGGACGCCATGATGTTCTTCGTAACGATCCCTGAGTCCGGCTATAATACGCTCCGCTTCTTCGATGGGAGGCTCGTTGACGTAGATCGGCTGGAAACGACGTTTAAGGGCTCCGTCCTTCTCGATGTATTTTCTGTATTCATCAAGAGTAGTGGCACCAATACACTGGATTTCGCCTCTGGAAAGAGCCGGTTTCAGCATGTTGGAAGCATCTATCGAGCCTTCTGCCGCGCCCGCACCGACAAGCGTATGAAGCTCGTCAATAAAAATAATGATATTCCCGGCTGTCACAACTTCCTTCATGACAATCTTGAGCCGTTCTTCAAACTGTCCCCGATACTTGGTTCCGGCAACAAGTGAACCCAGATCAAGCGCGACCACTCGCTTGTTCAGAAGATTGTCGGGAACCTCCGCATTGATAATGCGCTGCGCCAAACCTTCCACAATCGCGGTCTTTCCGACTCCCGACTCCCCAATCAGAACCGGATTGTTTTTTGTTCGGCGTCCAAGAATTTGAAGGACACGCTCGATTTCATCCTGACGACCGATAACGGGATCCAGTTGACCTTCCGAAGCCATCTGGGTCAAGTCACGACCAAAATCATCCAGCGCAGGAGTATTGCTCTTCCGCTCCTTTTCCCGACTGACGTTGGTGTTGGCCCTTTTCAGAAGGCTTGCAGTCAACTGTCTCGCTGCCATGAGATTCGCGCCCAGGGCACGGAGGATCTTTCCTCCGATACCATCCTCCTCGCGCAACACACCCAATAGAAGGTGTTCGCTCCCAATATGAGTGTGCCCGAGCAAACGGGCCTCATCCACAGAATATTCGATAACTTTTTTAACTCGAGGAGTAAGAGGCAGTTCCCCAAATGTCAGGGTAGATGTCCCTCCAAGGAGATTCCGCTCGATTTCCATGCGAATCTGCTCGGGAGTCAGCCCCATTCTTTTAAGAACTGCAACCGGAATGCCATCTTGTTCCCGGACGAGCGCCAGAACAATATGTTCTGTTCCCAGATAGTCGTTCTGATGCTTTTCCGCTTCTTCCCTGGCCATGATGATGACCTTACGGCCTTTTTCAGTGAATTTGTCCATCATAATGACATTCTCCTCATCCCGGTTGTATCGTCAGAAATACGGGAATCCCTTAAGAAAATACTACCCCGGCGCCGATCCGGTGTCAAGAAACACAGGATCACCCAGATCACAGATTAGAGCCATTTTGAGAGTTCCAAG
>DAIEST010000044.1 GCA_027346125.1 Leptospirillum sp.
GATACGGGAGTTGATAAAACCCTGACGCTCTTTTGCTGCGTGGTATTCCGCATTTTCGGACAGATCGCCGTGGGCCCGGGCTTCAGCAATATCCTGGATGTTTTTTGGACGATCCACATGCTTGAGCCGTTCGAGCTCCTCCCTGAGTTTCTCATATCCGGATTTTGTCATTGGAACCTGATTCATATACTCACTCCAAGCCGTTTCACAATCAACTTCCACACCGTTATTCCAATAGTATAACCGAAGGAGATCCTCCTCTCAAGGCAACGGAGAGGAGGATCTCCCGAAAATCTCCTGGAGAGACAGGACAGGAGCCTGTTTATCCCCATCAAGCTCTCCCGACAGCGCCAGGGAAACGGCTTTCGCCCCTGCAACTGTCGTGTAGTAAGGGATGTTTCTGACCAGTGTCTCCCGGCGGATCGACAACGAGTCTTTCTGGGCAGTCCGTCCGGAGACTGTATTGATGACCAACTGGATCTCTCCGTTCTTGATCTGATCGACCACATGCGGACGGCCTTCCTTGACCTTGAGAACTTCTTCAACCGCAATCCCATGCCCTTCCAGGAACACCCGGGTCCCATGGGTGGCTACAATCCGGAATCCAAGAGAAGCGAGAGACTGGGCAACAGAAACAATGGCGGCCTTGTCCTGATCGCTGACACTGATGAACACGGTTCCCGAACGGGGCAAGGTCATTCCGGCAGCTTCCTGGGCATCCAGAAATGCCTTTCCGAATTTCTCGCCGATCCCCATGACCTCTCCGGTAGACTTCATCTCCGGACCAAGAAGGGTATCCACCCCCTGGAATTTCCGGAACGGAAAAACGGCTTCTTTCACGGACACATAGCGATGGCCGGCCGGAAGATCCAGAAGTCCCAGCTCTTTCAATGAAGCGCCCAGAAGAATCCTCATCGCCATCTTGGCGATCGGGATACCGATGGACTTGCTGACAAACGGAACGGTGCGGGATGCCCGGGGATTCACCTCAAGAACATAGACTGTTTCATTTTGAACTGCGAACTGGATATTCATCAGTCCGCGCACGCCCATGAACATTCCGAGTTTTCGGGTTTCTTCGCGTATCCTGGAAAGGACTTCGGGAGAGAGGTTCAAGGGAGGAAGAAAGCAGGCCGAGTCCCCGGAGTGGATTCCGGCCTCTTCTATATGCTCGAGAATGCCGGCGACAAAGACATCCTCCCCGTCGCACAGCGCATCGACATCGACCTCGGTCGCCTGTCCGATAAAGGAATCGATAAGGAGAGGAAAACGGAAATCCAGCGATTGAACCCTTTTCAGATATTCGGTAAGTCCTTCGTCATCGTACAGGATCTCCATCGCCTCTCCTCCCAGCACATAGGAGGGTCGGATCAGCAGGGGAAATCCGATGGTCCGGGCAAGAACTCCTGTCTCTTCGATCGAATGGGCCAAAGCGCTTGCCGGCTGCTTGAGTCCCAGTTTCTCGATGACCTCCCGGAATCGTTCCCGGTCTTCCGCAAGATCCGTCATGTCGGGCTGGGTTCCCAGAATGGGGATCCCGAGTTTCGCAAGCTTTCCGGAAAGACGAAGCGGTGTCTGTCCTCCAAACTGGACAACGACACCCATCGGATTTTCTTTTTCCAGAATGGCCAGAACATCTTCCAGTGTCAGCGGGTCGAAATAGAGCCGGTCGGAGAGATCGAAGTCTGTCGACACTGTTTCCGGATTGCAGTTGATCATGACCGCTTCGATGCCATGTTCCCGAAGGGCCATCACACCATGGACACAACAATAGTCGAACTCGACACCCTGACCGATCCGGTTCGGCCCGGAGCCCAGGATCACGACAGAACGCCGCTCCCCACTCCTCGGCGCCACTTCCTCCCTTCCCCCGTAGGTGCCATAGAGGTAAGGGGTCCGGGCCTCGAATTCGGCGGCACAGGTATCCACATGACGATGATGGAGAAGGATTCCCCGCCGGAGTCTCATCTCCCGGATCGCATCCTCATCCTGCCCGAGAAGATGGGAGAGCGCCCGATCCGAAAACCCGTTTCGTTTGGCCGAAATCAAAAGCGGCTCGGGAAAAAGGGCCAGAGGTTCCCCCTTGAACTGCAGGACTGCACGCTCAAGCTGGATCAGATCCCGGATCTCATGGAGAAACCACGGGTCGATTCCCGTCCACTCATGAATCCTGTCTACCGGGAATCCCCGCCTGAAGGCCTCGGCAACCCCATGGATCCGGGTATCGATCGGGGACTTCAGGATTTGCGCGACATCTTCCGGATCTTCAGGCAGGGAGATCGGCATCAGCCCATAGGAATTGTTTTCCAGGGAACGGAGCGCTTTCAGAAACGCTTCCTTGAAATTGTGGCCGATCCCCATGACCTCTCCGACCGACTGCATCTGGGGACCGAGCACCCGGGAGGCCTGAGGAAACTTCTCAAAGTGGAACCTCGGAATCTTGACCACCACGTAATCGATCGAGGGCTCGAAGGATGCGGGGGTGGTCCCGGTAATATCGTTCACGATTTCGTCAAGCGTATACCCGATGGCCACCTTGGTCGCAACACGGGCAATCGGAAAACCCGTCGCTTTGGATGCAAGCGCCGAACTTCGGGAAACCCGGGGGTTCATCTCGATCACGACGACCCTCCCCGTCTCCGGGTGGATCGCAAACTGGACGTTCGATCCACCGGTCTCCACACCGACCTCGCGCAGGACGGCGATCGACGCATTGCGGAGATCCTGGAACTCGCGATCCGTGAGGGTCATCGCGGGTGCCACGGTAATGCTGTCTCCCGTATGGACTCCCATCGGATCAAGGTTCTCGATCGAGCAGACAATAATCGCGTTATCCGCACGATCACGGACCACCTCCAGCTCGAACTCCTTCCAGCCAAGGAGCGATTCCTCCACGAGAACTTCGTGGACCGGGCTCATCTCGAGTCCGACAAGAAGACGCTGTTCAAATTCTTCCCGGTTGAAGACCACACCTCCCCCCGATCCGCCCAGCGTGAAAGAGGGACGGATCATGAGCGGGAAGCTGAATTCCGCAAGCACTTGCCTCGCCTCTTCGAGAGAGTGCACGACAAAGCTTTTCGGACTCGCAAGTCCGATCGACTCCATCGCTTTCTTGAAAAGTCCCCGGTCTTCCGCTTTCCGGATCGTCTCCACGGTCGTACCGATCAGTTCGATGCCAAGACGGGACAGGACTCCCGCATCGGCGAGGGCCACCGAAAGATTCAAGGCGGTCTGGCCTCCCATGGTGGGAAGAATGGCATCCGGACGGTCTTTTTCCAGCACCTTTTCCACGGCTTCAAGTGTCAGGGGAACCATATAGGTCGCATCCGACAGCTCCGGATCCGTCATGATCGTCGCAGGATTGGAATTGACCAGAGAAACCTCGTACCCTTCCTCCTTCAACGCCCTGACCGCCTGAGTCCCCGAATAGTCAAATTCTCCAGCCTGACCGATGACAATCGGACCGGAGCCAATAATCAGGATCCTCTTCAGATCCGTCCGTCTAGGCAATTTTTCTCCCCGATTCCGTTTCCGGTTCCTCTGCTGATTCCGAAACAGAAGGATCTCTCCATTCCGAATCAAATTCCTGAACATACCCTTCCATCAGATTCTCTCCAAAGAGAATCTCCAGGGCCTGATCATATTCTTCTTCCGTGATCCGCCTCGCCAGAAGCGGTTTCTTCGTTGCCCTGTTTGTCGGGAAATACTGGGACATCAGGGACACTGCGGTACCAGTCCCGATCTCGCGACCGAGAAACCTTGCCGTCTCGTCCCAGCCGCCAAGCGCATTCGGCATCACCAGGTGACGAACCATCAAGCCTTTCCGGGCAATGCCCTCCCCGTCAAGAACCAGCCTCCCCACCTGCCTGAACATCTCCCTCACTGCCGCCCTGTTTGCCGAAACGTAAGAATCTGCCTTGGAAATCCGTCTCGCCCACAAATCGTCACTGTACTTCATATCCGGAAGATAGATGTCCACCCATCCATCCAGAAGGCGAAGCATGGAAACCGAATCGTATCCGTTCGAATTGTAGACGACAGGAATCCCGAGCCCCCATTGCCGGGCAAGAACCAGACTGTGCAAAACGGGGGGTACGATGTGGCTTGGAGTCACAAGATTGACGTTATGGGCTCCCCGACGTTCAAGTTCAAGATAAATGCCGGCCAGACCCTCCGGAGTGACCGTCTTCCCATAATCCCTCTGGCTGATCGGGAAATTCTGGCAAAAGTCACAGCTCAGATTGCAGGCCGCAAAAAAAACGGTTCCCGATCCACGGGTTCCTACAAGAGGAGGCTCTTCCCCAAAATGGATGTTATAGGCGGACAGAACGGGAAGAACCCCGGTCCTGCAGGTCCCCGAATTCCCCTCGAACCGGTTGACGCCACAGTTTCTGGGGCAGACAGAACAGGAACGGTAGGCAAGATAGGCCTGATCCACAATCGCCCGGATCTCGCCGCTTTCGATCCCCGACAGGTCCGGAGCCTCTTCAGCCGACATGATTCCCTCTGGAGATGATCTGGATGAATTCCTCGAATACGGGATGGGCATCCGTCGGTCCGGGAGCGGCTTCGGGGTGGAACTGGACAGAAAGAATCGGGGCATTTGAAAATCGCACCCCCTCCAGAGAGCCGTCGTAGAGACTCCTGAACCAGACATTGCATCCTTCCGGGAGGGTATTTTCATCCACTGCGTAGTTATGGTTCTGGGAAGTAATCCAGACACGCCGCGTTCGGAGGTCTACAACGGGGTGGTTCACTCCATGATGGCCGAACGGGAGCTTGTAGGTCTTGGCTCCGGAAGCCAGGCAGAGGAGTTGATGGCCAAGACAGATTCCCAGAATCGGGATGCGTCCCAGAAGTCCCCGTATCTCGGAAATAATCCCGTTCAGCCGGGAAGGATCCCCGGGGCCGTTGGAAAGGACGACCCCATCCGGATGGCTTTCAAGAACATTCTGGGCCTTGGTTTCGGAGGAAACCACCCTGACCTGGGCACCTGCGACTTCCAGCTGCTGGACAATCGACCCTTTTGCCCCAAAGTCGAAGACAACAACCTGAATCCCCCCCGGTCCTCCATGCGACCGTTCGGGAACGACCGTTCCCGCCACGCGGGGGACAAGATCCTGCGACTCGATCGAAGGAACATCATTGGCCAGACGAAGGAGTTTTTCCCGATCCTCCACCTCGGTGGTCAGAACCCCCCTGAGCACTCCCGATCTTCTGAGATGAATCGTCAGGGCACGGGTATCGAACCCCGTCGCAGCAACCGTTTTCTGGGAAGAAAGATAGTCCGGAAGGGAAATCCTGCTCCGGTGATGAGAGGGGGTCGAACACATCTCCGCGGTTACAAAACCCGCAAGATGAACCCGATCCGATTCAGAATCCTTGAAATTGATCCCTGTGTTTCCGATCATCGGGGCCGTCATCACCACAATCTGTCCGGAATAGGACGGATCGGTCAGCACTTCCTCGTATCCTGCCATGGCAGTGTTGAACACGACCTCCCCACTGACCGTTCCCGACATCCCCGACGAAACCCCCTTGAAGACCATGCCATCCTCAAGTGCCAACCAGATCGAATCCTGCATCACCTCTTCCCTTCCCCGCAATCAAACACCTTGCGTCCCCCGACAAAAGTCATCCTGATCCGGCCGGGAAGCTTCCTGCCGCGGAATGGAGAATTACGGCTTCTGGAGCGAAACTCCGGAACCCCCGCTTCCATAAATCCGGTCGGCTCGAATACGACCAGATCTGCCAGACCGCCGGGACGGATTTCGCCGCGCGGAAGCCCAAAAACCCTGGCAGGACGGACGGACATCAGATAGAGAAGCGTTCCCAGGTCAAGAACCCCTTCCTGGACCAGGACAAGCCCGAGGGACAGCGCCGTTTCAAGTCCGATGATCCCGAACGGAGCCTGGTCGAACTCCCGCTCCTTCTCGAAAGGGGCGTGGGGAGCATGATCCGTCGCAATCATGTCGATGGTCCCATCCCGAAGACCTTCGATAATGGCAAGCCGATCCTCTTCGGAACGGAGCGGGGGATTCATCTTGGCATCCGCATGATGGCACCGCACCGCCTCGTCGGTCAGCGCAAAGTAATGGGGACAGGTTTCCGCCGTCACGTTGAGATGCCGTTTCTTGGCTTCCCTGAGCAGTCTGACGCCACCAGCCGTGGACAGGTGCGCCACATGCAAGCGCCCGTTCGTCGTTTTCAGGACTTCGAGATCACGGGCCACAATCACTTCCTCCGAAGCATTGGGAATGCCGCGCAATCCCAGCTCCGTCGCCACCCAACCCTCATTCATCACGCCACCGTCGGAAAGGTCCCGGTCTTCGCAGTGATCAATCACGGGCCGCTTGAAAATGGCCGAATACTCCAGTGCCCTCCTGAGCAGGCGGGAGGTCTTGACCGGATAGCCGTCATCGGAAAAACCGACACAACCGGCCTGGGTCAGCGCTCCCATCTCAGTCAGGGTTTCCCCCTTGAGCCCGAGCGAAACCGCGCCAATGGGGAACACACGGCACAATCCAATGTCCTGGGCTTTTCGGATGATGTCCAGCGTAACGCCCGGGTGATCATTGACCGGATCCGTATTGGCCATGACACAGACTGACGTAAAACCACCCGCTACAGCGGAACGCGAGCCGGTCTCGATCGTCTCCTTGTACTCGAAGCCGGGCTCCCTGAAATGGGCATGAACATCGACAAGTCCCGGAGTGACGATGCAGCCTGTCCCGTCAAGAACGGGGATACGGCCGTCTTTCGGCAACGCAATGGAGCCATAGGACACGACACGACCCTGTTCCACCTGGAGATCCCCGTCCTCGTCCAGTCCATGGGCCGGATCCACCAACCGGACATTCTTCAGGAAAAACGAGGTTCCATCACTCATATCCGACATAATCATTCCCCTTTGGATCCACCCGCCATCAACAGGTACAGAACGGCCATCCGGATTCCGACACCGAAATGGACCTGATCAAGAATTCCCGAGTGCTCGCGAAACGATTCCTCGTCCTGAATCTCTATGCCCCGATTGATGGGGCCAGGATGAAGCACCAGGACATCGGGATGCGCCTCTTTCAGAACGGCAGGGGAAATCCCGTAGAGTTTTGCATATTCCTTGAGCGAAGGGATGAAGCTTGCCGTCGCGCGTTCGAGCTGAAGCCTCAGCGTCATCACAACATCACAGTTCCGGACCCCTTCGCGAAGATCGTGAAACACATCGACCTTCCAGTCGCCGAGATATTTCGGAATCAGGGTTGGCGGCCCCACCAGACGGACGGCGATTCCCATCCGGGTCATGGCCAGGATATTGGAACGGGCGACCCGACTGTGCAGGATGTCTCCGACAATCGCCACCGTCAAGCCTTCCAGACGGCCTTTTCTCTTCTGAATCGTGTAGAGGTCGAGCAGTGCCTGGGTCGGATGTTCATGAAGGCCATCCCCTGCATTGATGACATGACACTGCACTCTCCGGGAGATCCATTCCGGCACCCCCGAAGACGGGTGCCGGATGACAACGCCATCCGCTCCCAGAGCCTCGATCGTGAGCACCGTATCCAGAAGGCTTTCACCTTTCACCACACTGCTCTGTGACGTCGAAATGTTGATTACGTCCGCAGATAATCTCTTTGCAGCGATCTCAAAGGAAGTCCGTGTCCGCGTGGAGGGCTCGTAGAAAAGATTGACCAGTGTTTTTCCGCGAAGGGAAGGAACTTTCTTCACCGTCCGGGAGGAGAGGTCCAGGAAAGAATCCGCTGTCCGGAAAATGCCTTCCATTTCCTCCGGACTCAGATCACCGATCGTCAAGAGATTGGATGTGCGCAACGAATCATTCACGAATCATCCTTTCCGATGGAGGCTGACATGTTCCTGACCTGTTTCGAGAGAAACCTGAACGGTTTCATCCCGGCTCGTCGGAAGATTCTTTCCAACAAAATCGGCCCGGATGGGAAGCTCACGGTGCCCCCGGTCGATCAGGACAGCCAGCTGAACCCGGGATGGACGACCAAGATCCATCAGGAGATCCATCGCCGATCGGACAGACCGGCCCGTAAAGAGGACATCGTCCACCAGAACGACCCGTTTCAGGTCGACCGGCTCCGGAAGGGCGCTTTTTTTCAGGAAAGGGGGAGAAGGCTTGGAAGAAAGGTCGTCCCGATAGAGAGTGATGTCCACCGTGCCAAGAGGCACGCTGGCACCTTCGATCGCGCAGATGATGGAAGCCAGACGTTCTGCCAGGATTCCCCCGCCTTTCAGGATCCCGATCAGATAGAGATCCCTGACCCCCTGATTTCTCTCGAGAATTTCATGGGCCATGCGGCGAATCATCCGGTCAATCTGGGAAGGGTCCAGGAGAATCCGGGACAAAGGCGAAGAAGTCAGATCGGGCGCGTCGGGATACTGCACGGGAATAAACCTTTCCCAGGCTCACAGTCCTGGAATTAAAAGGTTCAGGGAATCAGCGGAAAGCCATCAAGGAGACGAAGGGCTCTTCTTTTCCATTGCCAGACCATTCTGGAGGCCCATCTTCTGGAACGAAGGCTTCACAAGCTTGGTCATATGCGTCGATCCGTCCTGATGGACTTCGGGATAGACGCAATAGTTGGCCAGGATCGTCGCCTGAGTGTCCTTGAAGAAGTTACCCGAAAAAGGTCCACCGGTCAAGATCGATCCCGCCTTGAGAAGAAACCCGCGGTACATTTCAATATTTCTGGGATAGATCTTGCCGTTTTCGATATCGAAATTCGGCTTGCCATCGACCATGCTTTCCTTGTCCTGAACGACGGTCCAAAGCCATTCGCGAACACCCTGAAGATCCGTGAAGACCGCAGCCTCCCGGGTCCACGGATGCTGGTTGATCGGCATGAAATAGCCATAAAACCCGTGCAGTTCGCCTTCGGCCAGCAGCATTCTGGAAGACCAGTCTTTTTTCCATTTCACAAACTCGGAAGGGCTCACGTCCCGACGATCGAGCATGGCATCCATCGATTGCGCGAGATTCTTGTACTGATCATAAAGGGAAGCCAGTCTGGCATGCACTTTCTCTACCGGATAGTTCGGCTTCTGATCCACCACCCAAGCCTCCGCACGCACAGGAAAAGACAGAGCAGAAGCCAAAAGGATTGCCACGAAACAACCAGTCGAAAAGCGCATCTTCCTCACTTCCTTTCCGATATGCTGCCACATTTCGAAGATTCCGGAGGGGATCAACGACATTCCAGAAGACGGAAATGGGGAGCCAGACGGTCATACGTATCCAGCAGGTCTTCAGGCAGCACCCGCAGTTCATGGACAGTCGTCATGAAGTTGGTATCCCCCTCCCATCTCGGAAGAATATGGGCATGCAGATGGTCCTGTATTCCCGCTCCTGCGCTTCGTCCCACATTGATGCCAAGATTGAACCCGTTGGGATTATACTCCTTCTCCAGGATTTCCTCACAATGCCTGAGAAGCTCCATCATCTGGCGAAGTGCTGCGGGATCCTGGGAAAGAAGCGTCCCCCCGTGGGAGTGCGGGACAACCATCATATGAGCGCTTGTGTAGGGAAACGCATTCAGGACCACATAACAGTGGGATGCACTGAAAAGGACCAATCGTTCCCGCTTCACTCCCGACCGGGCAAGGTCACACAAAACGCACCCCCCGTCAGATGTGGAACGCGACTCTCCCTTGATATACTTCATCCGCCACGGGGCGCTCAGAGATTCCAACTCTCCCCCCTGCCAACTCCTGATCCCGTTCCGCCGACAAGGCGTTCCAGAAAAAGGGACACCAACGACTCCCCCTCCCCAACCCGATTCTCTCCGGCAAGCCATCTGACAGTCAACAAACGAGCCTCTTCGTCTTCCCATGAAAAGCGGATCCCGATCACGGGATGAAACAACGGCCAGAGCGACGGGGAAAGCTTCCCGCCCCATTCGATCAGAGACCAGTTCCTTTCTCTGGAACCCAGAAGGGCTTCAACAAGATCGTCTCCCCCCCCTTCGGGAAGTCGGTCCAGATCCCCATGAAACAGCCCTCCGTCCGGACCCTCATACTCCTGAAGCGTCACGAACGTCGGACTTGTCACAGGCTCGCGCACGCCAAGCTTCCGTGCAAAGCCCCGGACGAACTCCGTTTTCCCTATCCCGGTCGGACCCTCCAGAATGACCAGCGATCCCAACGGAAGAAGAGACGCCAGGACAAAGCCCGCCTCTCCGGTCGAAAATCCGGCAGGAAGAAGGACAGACTCAGCCATTGTCCTCCTGGAGCATGGATCTCAGCAGGTCCGTCCGTCCGATGACCCCCAGAAGACGTCCGCCCTCAAGCACAGGCAACATGTCGGAATTTGTTTTCTCAAAAAGAAGCGCCATTTCCTCAACGGTCGTGTCCGGAACGACAGTCGGAGGATTTTTCTGGTAGATCTCCATGACCTGCGTGGCAGCAATCCGTTCGATCTCTTTCTTCAGTGCACTGGGGGGTTCGAGGAAGATCCAGGCATCCAGAAGAGAAACCGTTGTCGGAATATGAAGCGGCTTCTCATGATGAATCAGGTCATGCTGTCCGACAACACCCAGAAAATTCCCCTCTCCATCCAGCACGGGTACGCCATTCAACCGGTTCCGGACCAGAACATCGGCCAAATCCCGGAGACTTGTTTCAGGCAGGACCGACACAACGGATGTCGTCATCAAATCTTTCGCCACCATAATTTTCCCGCTCCCTTCAACACAAAACAGCACCTGTCCTTGTGACCCCATCCTACTCCAACCGGACAGATCTTTCCAGACATATGTCCGCTACTTCGACTCGATCCTCAGGTGTCTGGCGCCCCAGGCCAGCAACATTCCAGACACAACAGGAATGAACAGGAGAAGGAGCAGCGCATGATCAAGACCGGAGCGCTGGGATACCCATCCGATCAACGTCGGAGAAGGAAAATCCCCCAGAAAATGGGAGACCAGCAACCCCCACCCCATGATGGGAGCGGCCTCCATCGGAGATCTCCATGACAGAATCAGCCAATTGATCGGTACGGTCACGAGAAACAGACCGAATGACGCGAATGCAAGACCCGCTCCGATCAGGATCCTTCCTTCCCCGAACAGCACTCCGGCAATCCCCAGTATCGAAAAGAAAAATCCTCCCAGCGTGGTAAGACTGCCCCATTCCCCGATGTTCCGTTCTCTCTCCCAGTCCAGACATTTTCCTCCGAGCAGCATGCCCGAGATTCCTCCCAGCACAAGGGTCACCCCCGGCATCATGTTGGCGACAGAAAGATCAAAATGCTTGATCCTGGTCAGATAGACGCTGACCCACGCCGCCATGCCGCCCAAGACGAATGTGACCAGTGTCTGGAGCGAAAACGACAGCACGATCCTCTTCCAGAAATGTCTGACGGCAACCGTCAGTCCCTGAGGGGAAACAACAGGGAGCGATTCGGAACGGAACGCGAACCATGTAAAAACACCCAGCAGGATCCCCGGAAGAACCGGCAACAGAAGAACCGACTGAAAATCCAGGTGGCCGGGGAAATAGGCTCCGAAGACAAATCCGAGAGCAGACCCCAGCGGAATGGCCGAGAAGAAAAATCCCAGCCTCACTCCGGCACCGGAGGAGATCGAAGTCAGGAGAAAGAACGGACCCAATGTCGTGAGGGCGGCTTCCCCAATGCCTGTCAGCATTCTCCCCAAAAAAAGAAGTGGCAGACTGGGAGCGAGCCCCGAAACCGCCATTCCGGCGGAAAAAACCAGAATCCCTCCCCCCAGGAGCACACCCGGCGAAACCCTCCGGATCAGGTATCCGGCAAGAGGAGCGGAAATCACGTATACCAGCGTAAATGAAGAAGCCAGAACTCCAAGCATGGGATCCGAGAGCGAAAAACGGATTCGAATCAGGGGAAAGAGAGACAGAAAAAGCTGACGGTCAAGATAGTTGAGAAGATTTCCGCACAGAAGGACGACAAACAGGATCGAATGGAGAGAGGGTCTTCCGAAACAATCAGGAAGGGGGAAGCGATGTTTCGACAATCCCCTGCTCCTCCTTCATGGGATGAAACATTGAACGGTTCCGGCTCAGATACACGACGATCACGACGTTCAGGACAAAAGCGGAAAGGCGGAACCAGGAAAAATGTTCATGAATCGCGTAGAGCTCAAACGGGATCAGCGCCGAAATCTCGATGATCGTCATATATTCGGCCCAGCGATACCGCTTGTGGAGCCCCCATGCCACCGAGTAGTTCAGCACCCCGTA
>DAIEST010000003.1 GCA_027346125.1 Leptospirillum sp.
CGCGAGCCGGTCCGGAAGGAACATAGACCACCCCGTCCGCCAGGACAGGAAGCGCGTGGTCCTCAATCCCGTCCGACTGCCCGGCGGGGAGTGAAGACTTCCAGCGCAGGGTGCCTGTACGGACATCCAGGGCGACAACGATATCCCGGAGAGGAGAACGGGTCCGGACAACCCCGATGAAAAGCCCTCCGGAAAGCAGCGGTGTCCCGATGAAAAAATGATCCCAGGTCCGGGTTCCCTTCCACTGGAAACGCCAGACCCGGCGGAGTCCGTCCAGGGCGACAGCCTGATAGAGGGGAGGGTTCTCCTGGGCCAGAACAACCTGACGGCCTTCCTCCACGGGAGAGGCCCATCCAAAGGATCGCGAATCGACAGGAAGATCGAACACCTGGCGGCCGTCCCGCCGATCCAGAAATACCAGATGACCTCTCCCCGTCGCAACCATGACGGAATGCTCCAGAAGAACGGGGCTTCCAAGCACGCCTCCCCTCAACCGGACAGACCACCGGCTCTCTCCCGTCTTCCGGGAAAGAGCCCAGAGCTTCTCGCTCCCGTTTCCCCGGATCAGCCTTCTCGTCCGGGAGTAAAGGACCAGATGGGGAACCGTCACTCCCGGATCGGCCGAAACCGCGTACAGGGTCCGGGGACCGGTCACCGGCGAAGAGAGAAGGGGACCTCCGAGATGCCGTCTCCACAACACGTTTCCCTGGCCCGCCCCGACAGCCAGCAGATCTCCCTGCGCACTGGCAAGCCAGAGCGTCCCTCCGCTCTCGACGACCCCGGCATAGAAGTCCTCGGTCTCTGCCCGGGATTTTCCCGAAGGCAGAAAGGAGACGTGGAACCTGTGTTCCCATCCCCCTTCCGGATCGCCCCCTCCGGAAACAGGAAAAACAGGGTTGCGGGACGCCCCCCCGCCTTCCTGGGTCCATTGGGCAGGAGGCAGGACCGGACCGGATTCCGGGATCCGGGAGGTTCCCGTCCGGGGAAGCATCGCCGTTCCCGGAAACCCCGCAGGGCCCTGATCCGACTCGCCGGCCCACACCGGAACGGCTGCCATGCATAACGCAAGAAATCCTGAAACGACAACCCGTTTAAACAACATCCCGTCGCTCTCCCAATGAAATTGGAGTCCCTTCATCTGAGGGATTCGTTTCTGGCAGCCCCTCGACCCAAGCGGACCATTCCGGCCCCATCCTCTCTTCGGAGTTTTCAACGAAAAACTTGTACTTCTTCCCTCTTTTGAAAAATGTCTGTGACTGCCATCATTACATGGGAGGAGTCCTGGGAGTAGCATTGAAAGCGGAGAGTGGGCCCTGGAGGGAAAACTCAGAAAAGCTGGCTTCCCTGGTATTTCTGGACACGAATCTGACGGACGATCCCCTCTGATGAGAAAAGGATCCAGACTTCATTCACTTTCGTGTCCTGGCTGAACCATCCCGTGGTCTGCGTATGCCGGTAGATCCATGTCTGATCCCCCAGAAGGGACTTGACCCTGTCGGGCCTTCCGAGGATGCGTCTGACGTCGTCCATGGTACTCTTCCCCTCATGCAGTTCGGCCATGGACATCGGACTCACGAGCGTTCCCTCCTGGCGGGTACAGCCCGTGGAGACCGAGAAAAACAGGATTCCCAGGGAGAAAAGCAGAAATGAACCACGCTGGACAGAGCGGCGGAACAATCCGGAAACGGACACAGACGGGGAATGCATGAAAGCTCCTTTCGGAGAAATGTTCAGAGTCCGGAAAGCACACCCGGATCAGGAATCGGACGAAACATCACAGGGTGCCCCCATTCTATCAGGGCCGGGAGGAAGGATCCAAAGAATTTTCCTCGCAATCCTTCTCCTTGTCCTGTTTTTCTATCTCGCGACACGGTTGACGATTGCGCATCTCGATCACCAGATCAAGCAGAAACTGGCACTTCTGGACTCTCCCGGAGTCGGACTGTATTCGGCTCCTTTCACCGTCGGACCGGAGGACAGGGTTTCCCGGCGCCGACTCGACGGAATGCTCACTTCCCGGCCTCCGATCGAAAGCAACTACAACCGCCGGCATCTCCTTGTCGTCTACGGGGCTCCGGCCGATTCGACGACTCCCCGCCCCAACGACGTTCTTTCCTCCCACCAGCGCTTCGTTCTCGTCTATGGCCCCCGCGACCGGACGATCCGGGAAATCCTCCCGCTGGACACGCAGACCCCCCCGCTCACCAATCCGGACAGCCGGATATGGCTTCCCCCCATCTTCATGGGAACGATCGCACAAGGCGTGCTGGCCGAATACCGGCCCGTCTCCCTTTCCGAAATTTCCGAACCCATGAGAACGACCGTCATCGCCTCCGAAGACCGTCGCTTCTACCAGGATCCGGCCGTCGACTTCCAGGGAATTTTCCGGGCGGCCTGGGACGATCTCCGCTCCGCTTCGTTCCGGGAAGGGGGGAGCACCATCACCCAGCAGGTCGTCAAAAATCTTTTCCTGACGAGACGAAAGACACTGTCACGAAAGCTCCTGGAAGCCTTCTACGCCGTGAGGCTGGCCCATCTTCGCCCACCTGACGGCATTCTGGCCCTCTATCTGAACCATATCGACTGGGGCGCGTCGGACCACACCAGAATCGTAGGGGTCGAAGCGGCGTCGGAGCGGTTTTTCGGACACCCGGCCCGCTTTCTGAACTACCGGGAATCCGCCCTTCTGGCGGCGATCCTTCGGGCTCCGACCCGGAACGCGCCGTTCCACAACCCGAAACGGGCCATGGCGATCCGGAACCGGATCCTCTCCGAACTCTACAAGCAGGGATACCTGACCCAGGCCCGTCTCGCGCGCGACCTCAGGTCTCCCCTGGGCATCTCTCCCAATGCCTACAGAAGCGCCCTGCCCGGACCCTACTTTGCGGACTGGGCGACAAGGAGCTTCCGGAGCCAACTGGGCAAGGGGTCACCCCTCCCGGACAACACTCCGATTTTCACGTCCATGGACCCCCTCCTGGCAGCGAAGCTGGACCGGATCGTCCCCGGCATGCTGGCCCGGATGGAACGCTGGTACCATTCTCTCTCCACCGCAAACCGGACCGATCCGCTGGAAGCGGCAGTCGTCGTCATGAACCCCCAGACGGGAGAGGTCCAGGCACTCTCCGGAGGGGTCGGGTACAACCGTTCCCCCTTCAACAGGGCCATTCTCTCCAAACGGCAACCGGCCTCGCTGTTCAAGCTGGTTCCCTACCTTGTGGCCCTGACGCCCGAATCCAACGGTCCCCCCCGGGCAACGCTTTCGACATGGCTTTCAAACAAGCCT
>DAIEST010000004.1 GCA_027346125.1 Leptospirillum sp.
CATCATTCAATGGGACGAGACTTCCAAAATCCTCGCTTCTCGCATTGATCCAGTCGTGATGCTCATTGGGAGCGATCTTTTCCCAGGGAACATGCTCGATGTTCCCAAAGCGATCCACCTTGGCCAGCTTTTCCTCCCGACTCAGGTAATCCCCGATGTCGTGGTAGTGGATTTCACAGGCCCCTTGCTTTTCGGGATTCTTCACCAAAAGGGTAATCGCGATCGGGGCCCGGCTTCCGGAATCAAATACATTTCCAGCTTCTTTCCGGCGTAATTCTCCCTGTGTCCTGGCATTCCCCCTCAAATTGAACACATAGATGCTCGTGAACTCATCGGCCAGGGTCTTTCGAAACCCGTCCATCGTGTTTCCGTCGATCCAACCCCCGTTTGTGACGTAGCAGATCACCCCCTGCTTTTTGATCCGGTTGCTGGCCCAACGGAAGGCCCTGATGTAGCTGTCGTAGAGGCTGTTCTTGTTGACCGCCGTCGACCCGGCCGCATAAGTGTCCCGAATGCTCTTGTCCAGCTTTTCGTAGGAGAGGTTCTGGTTGTTCTGATTGGAATCCCCCTGGTTGGCCCGGTAAGGGGGATTGCCGAGGATGACCCGGATGTCGGCCTGGGTCTGTCGGTTCGCCCGGGCATTGTTTTCCTCGAGGAATTTCGGGAACAGTCCGGTCTTTCCGCCTTCGCCCATCTGGAAGGTGTCCCCCAGGACCATCCCGGGAAAGGGAAGGCGTTCCCCGGTCGCCTGGAGAAAGGCCGATTCGATGTTGAGGGAGGCGATGTAATAGGCCAGAAGGACAATTTCTGTCGCGTGCAATTCTTCCCGGTATTTCTCCAAAAGTCGATCCGATGCAATGATACCGCTCTGGATCAGGCGGGAGAGGAAGGTTCCGGTCCCGGAGAATGGGTCGAGGATGTTCACGCCTCGATCGGACAGCCCCACCCCGAATTCCTTCCGGAGGGCGAAGTCGGCGCTTTTGAGGATGAAGTCCACAACTTCGACCGGGGTGTAGACAATCCCCAGCCGGTCGGCGAGCTTGGGGAAGGCCGCCTGGAAAAAGGTGTCATAGAGGTTCCGGATCACGTCCTGGCGGGACTTGTCGCTCTTGGCCAGCGCGACCCGCTCCCGAACATTCGAGTAGAACTTGTCGAGGCCGGAAGTCTCCCCGTGGAGCCCATGTTTGTCGAGGATCCGGAGGATCCTCTGCATGGCCTGGGACATAGGGTTGCTGTCGATGAAGGACTGGCTCGGAAACAGGGCTTCGAAGACCGGCCGGGTGATGATGTGCTGGACCAGCATGTCCACGATGTCCGAATCGCTCACCGCCGGGTTCATGGTTTGCCGGATCTCCTTCCCGAACTCCGCGAGAGCGGATTTCGCTTCCGGATCCTTGAGGACATCCCGGACCCGGCCTTCGATCGTTTCGGCGGTCCGGGCCACCTCCCGGGACCAGTCCTGCCAGTATTCCCGGTCCCCGAGCTTCTGGGGAATGACTCCGTAGACGGCTTCGCCCAGCTGATCGACGGGAATCGGCGGGAAGTCGATGGGGGGTTGATTTGAGTCCGCTTTGTCTTTCTTTCGCTCCCGTTCGTCTCCCGTGATGATGGAAATCCGCTTCCGGTACTCCGAATCGTCGACCAGCCTCTCATCATGGGCCCGGAGGGCCTTCAGGACTTTCCATATGTTCTTGAATTGCGGGTCCTTCTCGATGAATCCGTCGAGTTCCCCGATCTGGTCGGACGGGATTCCGACGGGCAGGATGATGTACCCGAACTTCTTTCCGGGGATTTTCCGCATGACCCGCCCGACGCTTTGGACGACATCGACCATGGAGTCCCGGGCGTCGAAGAACAGGACGGAATCCAGGGAAGGCACGTCGACCCCTTCCGACAGGCACCGGGCATTGGTGAGGACCCGGCATTCGGCGGAGGCCGCCGGCGACGCGTCGAGCCAGCGGATCCGTTCCAGCCTTCGATCGATGTTCATCCCGCCGTCCACGTGTTCGAAATGACAGGTCAACCCATCCCCATGGTTGTCGAGGTAGAGGTTCACGACCTCCTGGAAGCACGCGGCCAGCTCCCGGGAACTCTTGATGGTGTGCGAGAAGGCCACCCCGCTTTTCATGGGAGGATCTCCGGGATCGAAGGCCGGCTGGCCGTCATCCCGTGTGACTCCCTCTTTGGCCAGGGCCTTCCAGGCCCCCACGATCTTGGCGGCGAACCGGGCCTGGATCGCCTTTCCGCTCGCAAGGGTGTAAGCGTTGGCGAGTTCCTGCATCCGCTCGTCGGTCATGGCCACGATGATCACCTTGAAGTCCGACAGGATCTCTTCTTGCACCGCGTTACCGAAACTCAGGGTGTGCAGGGTGGGACCAAAGCGGGTTTCATCGTCCATGGAATAGACGAGGGCTTCGTTTTCACTGGCCCTCTTTTTGGTCTTTTCGGTGAAGATCCGGGGGGTGGCAGTCATGTAGAGGCGCTTTCGGGCCCGGATGTAAGCATCCTCGTGGACCATCATGAAAGAAGACAACTCTCCCGCTTCCGACTGCGGTGTATAGCTCCCGCCGGCCTGTTCGGCTTTCCGTTTTTTCCGGAGGATGACGCTTTCCTTGGCCTCGTAGGACAGTTCGATTCCGGTGGTCCGGTGGGCTTCGTCGCACAGGACGAAATCGAACGCGGGAAGGCCCATGCTCTGGGCTTGGCGGATCACCTCCATCGACTGGTAGGTGGTCAGGATCGCGGTGATCCCTTCCGGAGAGAGTTTGGCGGCATGGGCGGCGAGTTTTTCCGGATCCGTCGTGGCCGGATAGGCCAGATCGTAAACTCGGAGGTCTTCCTCGTCCTTTCCGACACGGGTATCCGAGCAGACGGCAAAGAAGCGCATCGGAACCAGGGATTCCCGGGCCCATTCCCGGAGGGTCTGGGACAAGAGGGTGATCGACGGCACGGCGAAGAGGACGCTCCCGCCACGGGGGACGATCTTTTCGACGATCCGGAGGCCTGTGAGGGTTTTTCCCGTTCCGCAGGCCATGATGAGCTTCCCGCGCGCATGGGTCTTCAACCCGTCCAGCACGTCGGCTTTGGCCCTCTCCTGATAGGGGCGAAGGGATTTCTTGGGGAGGAGCGGAAGGGGAGCCTCGGGAGAGGCGAACTGTCCCCAGTCCACTCCGCTCTCTTCCAGGTCGACCAGGTTGATCCGGGAGACGGGAATGCTCTGGTCGAGAAGGAGATCTTCCGCGTGTGCGCTCCAGTTCTTGGTCGTCGAAACCACAAGGCGGCTGGAGAAGATGGGGCGTTTCGTTCCGGGGTAGGCCTTTCCGGAGAGAGAATAGAAGTTGCCGAGTTCCTGCTGATTCACGGACTCGTCCGGCGAGAAAAACTTGCATTGGATGGCCCAGAAACCGGCTTCATCCTTCGCCACAAGGTCGATGCCACGATCCTGGGCCGTGAGGCCCCATTCGGCCAGATGGGGACATTCCTTCCAGAGCCATACGTTGTCAAAGCGCCAGGCATATTCCGGAGCCGTTTTGAGGAAGGAGCGGATCAACCGTTCAAAAGCCTCTCCCAGGGCTTTCTTGTCTCTCGCGTCATGGCGAAGCCTGTTCAGAACGTCTTCGATCCGCATTCCTCCTCCTTCCGGTGGGCTCCTTGGTTCAGCGTCAGTTCAGAAACGCGCGCGCCGGGAAAGACCAGAGGGGCCTTCCCCCGACCGGAACGCTTCCGTCTGAAAATCCTTTCGCGGGATAATACCTCGTTTGTCCCGAAAAGCGTAGAAAAATTCGGAGTCTTCCGGGCGGTCAGGTCGTCCCCGGTCAGATCCACGGTTGTTGCCATTTTTTCACCTTCTTTATTGAACGAATAACGAATTACAAAAATGTCTTGATTCCCTGCCGCAACGCCTCGACCTCTCCGCAGGAGAGGACCTCATTGCTGGCAGATACATGGCGTTTGTCCCATAAAACATTGCAACAAAAGCTTCTCGGGACCTGCGGCTGAGGACAGGTCAGAAAAAAGCTGAAAGACCTGTCGTAAGAACGGTTATGGCGCTCCATATCGCAGCGATCTTGTTGAATTCCGCAGATTTGGAAAATGCCTGCATCGTCGCGACTGTCCACCCATGATGCTCAAGGTCCGGATCGCCGGTTATCTTGGTGAAGGGGATAATTTCAACCCTGGAGGAGCGATACCAATAGATCGCTCCAACGAAGCCTGATCCAACCGAAAGAACTTCAAGGATGGTATGAAGTGTTTTCATGGGATCTCTTGTTCACTCCTTTCTGGCTTCCTTCAGAAAAGCCAATTTTGCATCCAGGTGGCAATCTGAACCGGATACGTTGATAGAATGGCACCGAACACCAAACAAACCACCCCGAAAGCTTCCAGACGAATACCCCCAACCAGAGCTTCCTCCAATAATCTGCGAATTGTATCGTCCTCCGTTTGCCTTTCCTGGCGTTCTTTAGTGAGGAAATCCCCATAACGCTCGAATTGTTCCTGTGTTTGCCGTTGCTGGGTCTGAACGGCCTCGAAGAGGCGGACGAGTTGATCGATGGTCCATTGGAGGCGTTCCTCTTGGGAAAGCGAAGGATCAGGGGGCGGAAGCTTCAACCCCAGCGTCACCCTGTCACTCAATGAAAGTTCACAATGCCCTCCTGACAAGGGAACGCTCACCGGACGGAGTCTCGGACGCCGGTTCCAAAAACTTTCCACCAATGATCGTAAGGTCGGACGCCTGAATAATTTTCTCGTTTCATGAAGGCCCATTCCTACGGTGCCGATCCCTGCGAGTTGATAAAACAAACCTGCCAGCCGGATTCTTTCATCCCAAGGAGCGTCGAAAATGGTCGGGATCAAAGTTCCATAATCAAACACGAGAAAAAAACAGACTACATTCCAGTAAAGTCTAATGGGCTCCTGGAGCCAGAAGAAAATGCCCTTGGCCCATCGAAAGAAATTTTTCAGCCAATTGGCCATTTACAACCTTTCTTCATCAGTTAGGTCCCGGTCATTCAGTCTTTTTCCCGCGTTCCACGTAGGCCAAAAACGCCGCTTCGAACAGTTCATTGAGCTTCATGTCCCGCTCAAGGGCCTCCCGTTTGAACCTTTTCACGAAGTCCGGAGGCATCTTGAAGTTCATCGGCACGAGTTCCGAAGACGAAACGGTGCCCCGCCCCCGGGTGGCCGTTTTTGTCGGCGTCTTCCGGGCAGTGAGGTCGTCTCCGGTCAGATCCACGGTTTTTGCCATGTTCTCTCCCAATATTTATTTAACGAAATAAAGAATTACATAAATCCTTTGATTTCCTTCCACAGCGCCTCGACCTCCCGGTTGGCCGGACCTTTTCCGACTTCCGCCGCGGTGGTCCCGCCGGTCATTGCCGAAGCATACACCACCCGGTCCGCAATGAAGGTCTGGGCCACCGGACCGTGCTTCGAAAGGGCGGCCACCGCCTGGGCCGTGATGGTCGCGTTCCCCTTGGCCTGATTGATGATGAAAAGAAAAGGCTTTCCCGCCTTTTTCACGAGGTCGACAGTTTCCCCGACCGACCAGAGATCGGTAGGAGACGGCCGGACGGGGATGAGGATGAGATCGGACAGGGCGATCAGCATCGCGGTCTGGTCGTTGATGGTCGGGGAGCTGTCGATCAGGCAATAATCCGCTGCGTCTTCGAGTTTGTCCAACCCTTCCCCGATCCGGTGAAAAGGGATATCTGCCCGTGGCGGGGTCTCCTTCTCCCGCCGGCCATGCCAGGTGGAAAGACTGGCCTGGCGATCGGTGTCCAGAAGATACACCCGGGCGGAATCGGCCCGTTCGATCTCGACGGCCAGGTGCGCGGTCAACGTGGTCTTCCCAGATCCGCCTTTCTGGGAAGTGACGAGAAATGTTTTCATGATTTCATCCTTTCGTTAAAACGATAATTCATTATTTAAAGAAATAAAGAAGATGTCAAGAAACTCGGGCTATTCACGCTTTATTATTGACGTCAATCACAATTTGAGAATTTTGGACCAATGACGAATCTCTTCTTGTCTTGCATTAGCTAATTGGCTAATTAGCTCTTTTATGATATTATGGAATTCTACCGGTTCAACTTTCATCGGAGGGGTCATGAAAACAATTCCTGCAACGGAAGCCAAAAACAGGTTTGGAGAGCACTTTAATCTCGCCGATAACGAATCGTTGCTCATTGAAACCCGAGGTCTTCCAACCCATCT
>DAIEST010000060.1 GCA_027346125.1 Leptospirillum sp.
CAGTGTGAAAGGGATTCGATGCATATTTACGAACTGATCTCCCGGGACAAGACCCACCCGGTCCGGATCTATCTCCTCCATTCAGAGTATTTGACTGAGGATGAATTTTACAACCTGATTCTTGAAGGATTCCAGCGCTCCAGTCCTGACGACTGGCATCTGCAGATTCTGGAAGTGGCTGATTATCTGGTTAAATTCCATGGATTTGTGGAGGTCGGCGGGTTGATCGAGGTCAGTTTTCCCGGAGAGCTTCCAAAGTCCGGTGTCCGTGGCAGAATCGAGGCATTCCTGGGGAAGGACCGGAGCGACTGATCGAGCCCCCTTGCCCCCGCTTCCGGAACATTTTTCCATTTTATTTGTTAAGGATGATCTATTGATCGAAACACTCTCCCGGAAAGACGATGCCATCTTTCTCTGGCTGAACGGTCATCTGGCCTCCCATGTTCTGGATCCGGTCATGGTGGCGGCCACCGATCTCGGAAACGGATTCTATCTCTACCCGCTGGGACTTGTCCTGATGATTCTGCTGTCAAGAAAGGCGGTCGCGAGGGATGTCGCGCTTTGGGTGTCGACATCCCTCATCGGACTGGTGTTCGAGCGCACGCTCAAGGTCTGGGTTGCCCGACCCCGTCCGCTCTCCCATTTCTCTGCCCAGATTCAGAGCCATAGCGTGCACATCCATGTTGTCGGCCCGCATCTCTATGCCCTTTCCTTTCCATCGGGGCATGCCTTTTCGGCTTTTTCGACGGCCGCTCTTTTCGGCGGGCTGTATCCGGGAATCCGCTGGCCGCTTTTCCTGCTGGCCTGTCTGACGGGGCTGTCCCGGGTCTATGTCGGTGCGCATTTTCCGGGCGATGTTCTGGGCGGAGCGGTTGTCGGCCTTTTCTCAAGCTGGATCACGCTTCGCTATATCCGGCCGAGGCTCCCGGTACGCTGGGGGGGATCCGAAGCTTCCGGAAAGACGGAAGCGTGCCGGTAGGATGGGTAAAATGAACGCTCTTCTGGACATTCCTCTCAAGGACTGGAAAGAACGTCTCTCGAACGGTGGGGATGTGCCGTTGTACAGGGTCCGTCAGTTGTCTCACTGGATTTTCCGGAAAGGCGTTCTGGACTGGGATCAGATGACGAACCTGCCCAAAGATTTGCGGGACAGGTGGTCTTCCGAATGGATCCTGTCGCTGCCGGTCGTGGATACGCTTCGCGTCTCGTCGGACGGTACGCGCAAGATCGTGTTCCGGCTGGGCGACGGAGCCCGGATCGAATCAGTGATCATTCCCCGGGAAGACAGGGCGACATTGTGCGTTTCGTCCCAGGTGGGGTGTGGAATCGGCTGCCGATTCTGCCGGACTGCCGAGATGGGGCTCGTCCGGAACCTGTCGGCAGGCGAGGTTGTCGGTCAGGTGATGAAGGCGAACCAGCTTCTTTCTGCCGATCCGATCCGCGATGGTTCACCGGCAGCGAAGGAACGCCCGGAGCTTTCCCGGATCAACCATATCGTTTTTATGGGGATGGGGGAGCCGCTTGCCAATTTCGACACCCTGATCCAGTCGCTGGATCTCCTGACGGCAACGGACGGGATCGGGCTTTCCCCTCGTCGGATCACCGTATCGACATCGGGTCTTGCCGGAAGAATCCGCGATCTGGGCGAGAGCGGCATCCCGGTCAACCTGGCGATCTCTCTGTCCGCCCCGACCGATGCCCTGAGAGAACAGCTCATGCCCATCAATCTCCATCATCCGATCCGGGCCATCCTCGACGCCTGCCGCTCCTATCCGCTGAAGAACCGGCAGCGAATCACTTTCGAATACGTTCTTCTGGGCGGGGTGAACGATGGGTTGTCCGAAGCCCGTTCCCTGGCAAAACTCCTGGCTCCGTTCCGGAGCAAGGTCAACTTGATCCCGTTCAATCCGTTCGGGGAGTCGCCGTTCAGGCGACCTCTCCATGAGGATGTTCTCCGTTTCCAGTCGGTCTTGCTCGAAAGAGGGGTTGCGGCAACGCTCCGAAAGACGCGGGGGGAGGATATTCTTGGAGCCTGTGGCCAGCTGGCGCTGGAAAACCGTTCCAACAATCCGGAGGAAGATTCTGCGTGGAAACCCGTCGCCTTTTCTATGCCCGTCTGATCTTGTTTCTTGGAATCGAACTTTTGGTCATCCAGCTCGGAATGAGCCTGAACCGCTACTCCCTGCTCAATAGTGTGGGTTGGGTCGGCATGCTTTCATGGTTCATGATCGGCGGTGCACTGGCGGGCGCCATCGGATTCGGAGTGATCCTGTCCGAAATCCGGCCCGAACCGCTTCCGGGCCGGGAACCCGGGTTCTGGTGGAGGATCATTCCCCAGATCCCCTGGTTCTGGGCACTGGTGGTCACTGTCATCGACAGTTATTTCTTTTTCCCCCGGATCTGAGGGAAGAAGGCCGGGAAGCGACCATGGATTCCGATGGCGCTTCCCGGCTCAGGTCAGGCTCCCGTCCGGAGATTCTCCCCCATTTCGACCGGACCGAATCCCACCAGAAACTGTGCCACTCCCAGCGCCCTCTCCCATCCCCACAAACGTCCTCTGGAAACCCCGAGTCCCGAAAGAAGATGCAATTCCCGAAGTCGTCCGGGGGGATCCGCCCGGTCAACCCATTCCCTTGGGACGGAAAGGGGATCGATGACCGGATCCTCGGTCAATATCCGGATCAGAAGACTGGCATAAGCGTCGAGCTGATCGTTCTGGATCCCTTTCGCCATGATCTTTTCGTTCTGTGCGAGGACTCCGGACATCAAGACGAGAATGCGGCCGTGTCCGTCCACCTTCAGATTCCGGAGCGTCTCTCCCAGAACCCGGACATACCGGGTCTGATTGAGCGGTTGGGAGACCGGGACAACGGGGGTATCTCCTCCCGGGTCCAGAAAGAAAAGAGGAACGGAAACACCATGGTCTATTCCATGGATTCCTGAGCCGCAGGGAATGCCGGCCTGTCTGAGCCCATCCCTGATCCGGCCGGCAATGAGAGGATCTCCGGGCGGGTCAAACCGGAGCTCTACCCCGAACCCGGAGTAGTCGACGGACGATTCCAGTTCCGGGCGGTCGTCGACGAGCAGGATGTTTCTGGTCTGCCACCCTGGTGAAAAGGCGATAATCGCCCGCAGGGGAATGCGGTCTTTGGTAAGCCAGGAGTGGAACGCCCGATAGGAATCCAGAAGAGCTCTCCGGGTTCCAGAGTGGTACGAGCCCAGAAGATCGGGGGTGTGCGGTGCAAGGAGTGTGACGAGCTCCATCTCTGATCGTCCTTCATCTATAATATGTGTTCGACCGGATTCAGTCCGGATTCCCGTAACGCTCTATGGGTGTGTCGGGAAGAAGATCCAGAAAACCGGATCGCACAATGGTGCCGGATGCAGCGGGTTGAAGGATCTCTTCTCCCCGTTCGAGGGAGAAAAACGATTGATTCCGGCTATTCCTGTGCCGTGTCAGCAGGCGGATTTTCTGCCGGTCTTTCCCGTCGCAGAAGATCCCCCATCCCAATCCACGTTCGTGGCGTAGCTCCGATACAAGTCTCAGGGTAGACTGTTCCGTCTGTTTCTGTGGCGGCGGAAGGTCTCTTGACCGGATTCCGATCAGGTAGGACATTTTCAGTGCGTCCTTGATATGACCGACGGAAGCGGCCATGGACTGTATTTCCGGGGAAAAGGAAAAAGGACGGTCTTCATGACACCAGTCTTTTTCGTTTGCGAGCGCCGGGCAACCGGCGTTCCGGAGATTGGGGCACGGAGCCAGGATATGGAGATCCTTCCGGCG
>DAIEST010000066.1 GCA_027346125.1 Leptospirillum sp.
TGTCGGCATCAACGGATTCGCCGGCGTCGGAAAGACCACGATGCTGAAACCTGCCATCGAATCCCTGAAGGGGACCAGGATCGGAGGAATTCTGTCCGATGCCGGATATCGGGTCATCGGTCTGGGTCCTCAGCATAGCGCAGTCCATGCCCTGAAAGATGCGGGAATCATCGAGGGGGAAACCTTGCAGGCCTGGCTCGCCAACCGGAAAGCCGGCCAGGAACTGGACGAAAAGACCGTGATCGTGATCGACGAAGCGGGTCTTGCGAATGCGAAGGATCTCGAATCGGCCATGAAACGGATTGAAAAGACCGGGGCCCGGGCGATTCTCGTCGGAGATGCGAAACAATACGAAAGCGTGGCCGCGGGGCCGGCTTTCCGGCAACTTCAGCAAAACGGGATGGAAACGGTCTATGTGACGGAGATGCAGCGGCAGAAAAACGCCCCGGAGAACGTTCGGGAGGCGGCAAAGGCTTCGGTTTCCGACCCCGCGAAAGCCCTGGAACTGCTCGAACGAAACATCACCGAGATCCGGAATCCCGAGGCGCGCACCAACGCCCTGGCCGAAGCCTTTATGAAGTCCCCGGACCAACGCGACACACTGGTTCTGACCGGGACTCACGACGCCCGGAAGGCGGTGAACGAGCATGTCCGGACATCCCTGGGACTCGCCGGCTCCGGTTTGGAATTTAACCGCTTCGAGGCCGGAGATTTCACGGAAGCCCAGAAAAAGCGGATCGGATCGTACGAGACCGGTCAGGAGATCCGGTTCGGAAAAGACTACCGGTCGATGCGGGTCACGTCCGGAGAGGTCGGCAAGGTTGCCAGTGTGGACAAGGAGAACGGAACGGTGATTCTCCGGATGTCAGACAGCCGGACCGTCGCGATGACCCCGCGCGACATGAGCGGAAAGGGACACGAGATCGGGTCGGTCGAGAAGATCGAACTGTCTCGTGGAGACCGGATCCGGATCACCGGGAACGAACGGAAGAAGGAAGGGATCACCAACGGAATGCGCGGGGAAATCATTGATGTTTCCAGGAGTCGCATCATGATTCGGTTCGATAGCGGGCTGGAAGCCTCTCTTCCCGTGTCGGGAACGAAGCCGCTGGAGATCGATCACGGCTATGCCCAGACGGGGCATTCCGCCCAGGGGCTCGGGGCGGGGACCGTCATTCTGGATCTTCCTTCCGGATCCCAGACCCTGAACCGGAGAAGTTTCTATACCAACCTGACGCGCACCAAGGGAGTCGTGATCGCCTTTACGGACGACCGGGAGCGGCTGACAAAGGCCGTGACGAGAGAAAAAGACAAGACGATGGCCCTCGAGGTGGAGGAGCCGGCCCGGGAACGGATCCGGGAAGAGCGAAAGGAGAAAGTCTCCGAACGGGAGTTGTCCCCGGATCCGCGGGAAGGGGCGAAAAAGATCCGAGCCGAGGCGGAGAAAATACGGGAAGATGTTCAAAAACCGGAAAAGCGGACTCCGACGCCGATGGAAGAAAAAAAGCGGGAGGAGAATACCCGGGATCGGGAGAAGGAAAAAGAGCAGGAGCAGATCAAGGAACGGCCACAGCGCCGCCGAGAACGAGACGGAATGGGGTTTTGACAAGGGAGAAAAGATGATCGACGCATCGATGCTGCTTCACATGATTTCCGCACTGGATACGCTGGAAAAACTGATCCCGGGGGAGGACGCCGGCGAATACGCGGTCAAAAAACGGGAATGGGAAGCTCTGAAAAAAGCTTGCTGGGCCGAGTACCGGGCGCGCGAGAGAACTCTGGACGCGGGACTCGGGTATTGAGCGGAAAACGGCCCTTCGCTTCAGGAAAAGACAGCCCGGATCCGGGCTGTCTCCGTTTCAGGTGGAATTGTTCGGAGGTTTCCCTTCCGCCAGTCTCGAAAGAACGAACGGAAGAGCAGCCCCGACGGCAAAACAGGCATAAGGTGTGTCTTCAGCAACGGCGACGGCCGTCAAACCTCCCGCAATTGAAAAGACCATTGCAAACAAAAGATAGGCGGATTAAAAGAAGGGAACTGGAACCGGGATCCTCCGGAAAGAATCCGGTACATGCGCACAACCTCCAGAACGAAGGCTCCGGCCACTCCCCACCAGAATTTAGGCCAAGACCACCACATGCCGATAATCAGAGGGCGCTCATGTAGCGTCGAAGAGACTCCGCAAATCCCACAGTAAAGAGTTCCTGCCCGGATTTGTCCAGGGAAAAAGGTGTGAGATGCGAAGAGCCCAAATCTTTTACTTCGTTCAGGATCCGGTCAATTTCCTGGGCGGGGACTCCGAGCGTGGACAGAAAGGAACGGAGTTTGGTTTCCCCATAGACGGAGATAGTCTTGAGAGGCCCCCTCCAGATACTTCTTGCCTCGCATGGAGTGAAGGAAACGGAATACATGGCAGGGGCCAAGATCGATTCGTCCTTGATCTTGACTACCAAAAGGGAGATATCAAGGGTAGAAGGTTCTTCTTTTTCTTTTGTGATCATCGGTCCCTCCTTGATGCCTCTATTTTAGCCGATTCCTCCATCTTGTCCAATCCGTAGATCCGGGAGAGCACCGTTGGCATATGCCAACGAAATCACGAGGACCGGAACCGTTCCCGGATTGGCATATGCCAATCCGAAGGCCCCTCTGCGAGCGGGTCATTGGCCAACGACTGTGCCTACGTTCCGGCATTGGCATAGCATGGGCATATGCCCATGAAAGATCGGCTCCGGACAACGCTTTCCAATGTTTTTCGGGACATCCGCCAGGGTGCGTGGTGTCCCAAATCTTCAAAGAGGGGTCCGGGGAGTATCCCCGGGGATGTTTTGCGGTTTCCGTTCTCTTGTTCTCTGTACTTTATGGGCAAGGGAAGTTGGAAAGGTCAACTTTATTAGGAGATTCTCATGATTGGCATTGGAATTGTAAATCTTTGCACATGACTGCTATCGTTATGCCATGAAGAATCCCAAGACGCGATGGCTCCTACTGGACACTCATGCCCATCGTTCTCACGATCTTCGGTCTCGTCTGGCGGCTCTTCGATGAAGAAGCGTTCCTTGAGAAGAATCTGTCAGGCTACACGGAATATTGTGCCAAAATCCGCTGGGTGCGACGAGCAAAGGCTCGTCAGAAATTGTTCAACGACACTTCTGTGTCGTAGAGAACCTTCCTTCCTCTGGGAAGTAACCTACCTGGGCGTGCGGTTCTGGTAACGGAGCTGTACGGAGCCCCGGGGACAACGTACCGGCTCCACAAGGAGCACTCGAACTGTGAAGAACGGGTAGGTCAGGAAACCTCATCCGGACCCCGGGCTAGGTTGAACGGCAAGGGCAACACATGTGAACTGTCGCAAGGACCGTGAAATTGAACAGGCGAAACGGGGTTGCGCCGCAAGGCGAACGCCTGGCCCAAAACGGGAACGAAGTCGGCTACATCCTTCCGGTGTGGATGTACAGAGGCACCAGACTTCCGGTCTAGAGACAGGCCCTAACCCGTTCGTGTTTCTGACGCAGCAACTCGGTAAGCCCGTACGGGTCCAAGGATTCGTATTTCTTGGTAGGCAAAGATCAAGATGGCCAATCCCCGTGCGGGTAAAGGATGGCGGAGCAAGCAAAAGCCGGGCTGTAATGGCCCGGATAGGGCGCGACCGGTCGAGTGGACGGTCCATCGCCTGACCCCAAAGGGTGCAGACTTCCGCCGGGTCTTTCGTCGCAAGAGAATGTGGAGGCCTTTCGAACATGGGAACGCCAAAGAGCGGGTCCACACGACCGCGTGCCCCCGTGAACGCCGACTCGCAACACTGGGACCGGATCGACTGGAACCAGTGCGAGAAGAGGGTAAGAAAGCTCCAGATGCGTATTGCGAAGGCCTTTAGGGAGGGAAAAGTTGCGAAAGCCAAGTATCTGCAACGGCTCCTGACCCGCTCGTATGCCGCGAAATGTCTGGCGGTCAAACGAGTCACCGGAAACAGAGGCAAGAACACTCCGGGTGTGGACCGCGTCACATGGAAGACCCCGGAGGCCAAGATGGACGCCGTGAGGCAGTTGAAGCGGAGAGGCTACCGGGCTCTCCCCCTTCGTCGCGTGTACATTCCCAAGACGAACGGGAAACTCCGACCGCTGGGGATTCCGACGATGAAGGACCGGGCGATGCAAGGTCTTCATGCCCTGGCCCTGCTTCCCATCGCGGAGGAGACGGCGGACCCGAATTCATACGGGTTTCGTCCCTACCGGTCCACCGCCGATGCGATCGAGCAATGTTTTAAGCTGCTCAGTCGGAAAATATCGGCTCCTTGGGTACTGGAAGGTGACATCACGGGGTGTTTTGACAACATTTCCCACGAATGGTTGCTGACCCACGTCCCTATGGACAAGGTGATGCTCCAGAAGTGGCTCACGGCCGGCTACATCGACCAACGACACCTAAATCCAACACTGGCAGGGACTCCTCAGGGAGGATTGATTTCCCCCGTCCTGGCCAACGTCGCTCTCGACGGACTCGAAGAGGTTCTGAACCAGGAGTTCGCACAGGAGGACAAGGTTAATTTAGTGAGATATGCCGATGACTTCGTCATAACAGGAGCGTCCAAGGTGCTTCTCGAG
>DAIEST010000006.1 GCA_027346125.1 Leptospirillum sp.
TCACCCGGAGAAACCGTCTGGAGTCTCCTGTCCAGGCATATTCCTTTTCAAACATTTCAAATGTTTTATCGTCAAGCCCGGGAGCCTGCGGAACAATAGCCCGCAGGTCCGGAAACTCCCCGCTCAGCAGATCGAACGCTTTGAGCATCCTGGGATAGAGTCTGGTCAGTTCGGATTCGCGGCTTCCCGGAAGAAGCCCCAGGAACATTCCGGTGGGCTTTTGGAGATTCGGCGAATCGTCCGGAAAAAGACCTCGTGCAAGCTCTCCCGGCGATTGGGAAGGAAAAGGTTCATCCAGAAGCGGGTGTCCCACAAAGGTCACCGGAACCTTGTATTCCTCATAAAGATCCTTTTCAAACGGAAACAGGACAAACATATGATCCACGTATTGCCGGACGACATGGATTCTCCCCTTTCTCCATGCCCAGAGCTGCGGGCTGACATAGTAGAGAACCCTGAGTCCCCTTTTTTTCAATGCCTTTGCAAGCCTGAGATTGAAGCCCGGAAAGTCGATCAGGATGACGGTTCCAATCTTTTCCGAATCCACCGTGCGGAGGATCGTTTTCCAGACCCTGAAAATCCGTCCGGCCTTTTTGACCACTTCGAAAAGTCCCATGACCGAAAGTTCGGTCAACGGAACGATCTGATCCGATCCGGCCGCTTTCAGACGGTCTCCTCCCACGGACCATACACGAAGAGTCGGCGCGAGCTCTTTCATGGCCGCAAGAAGATGGGACCCATGCTGATCTCCGGAAGGTTCTCCCGCAACGATAAGAAGCTTTTCGTTCATGGATCCGGCTTTTTTGAGGTCATTCACAGATCGTCCAACGATTGGGCAGGAAGATCATCCGGACCCCATCTGCTGAAAGCGTTTCAGGCTTTCTTCCGCCAGACGATTCACCTCAAGGGCGACTTTCAGCGCTTCGAACGCATCTGCTCCGGTCACCTTGGGTGCCGTTCCGGAAAGGACGGAGGATACAAACGATTTCAGCTCTTTCTTGAGCGGTTCCTCCGCATCGAACAGACGTTTCCCCCGGTCAATATGCGGCAAGGAGCCAGGATTCAGGGTCACCTTGGCCTCGGAGAGTTCCCGGGTATCAAAATTCAGGGAAAAATAACGACCTTCACGGTCGAACACCCTGAACTTCCGGAGCTTCTCAAGAGACACGCGACTGCTCAAAACCTGGGCCAGGCATCCGTTTTCAAATTCGATCCAGGCATTGGCAATATCGATGTGGGGAGTGATGACCGGTGTGCCAACCACCCGAATCGTCTGGATGGGTGAGTTGACGAGCGTCAGGATGATATCGATATCGTGGATCATCAGATCGACGACAACGGGCACATCCGTTCCCCTGATCCCGAACGACGAAAGTCTTTGGGCCTCTATATAGGCAGGCTTCGGTTTCGCCTCGAGAATGGCTTCGAGTCCAGGGTTGAACCGTTCGATGTGTCCTACCTGGAGAAGGATATTCTTTTCCCTTGCAAGGGAAAGGATTTTCTCTGCGTTTTCGAGACTGTCCGCAATCGGTTTTTCCAGGAAAATGTGGACGGAGGACTGAGAAAGGACTTTCTCCACGATCTGGGTATGGGTTCTGGTCGGTGTGACGATCGAGACGGCATCGCATTCCCTGACAAGTTCCGTCAATGATTTTTTGACTGGCACCTGAAGACGGGACGCCACTTCCCTGGCACGGCCTTCATCCTCGTCGAAAATGCCCGCCATCTCGACACCGGGAATCTCCGTCAGGACTCTTGCGTGATGCTGTCCAAGGTAACCGACCCCTACGACGCCAATTCTTATTCCCATGCCACCCCCACCACGGCAATTCCCAACCGATCCGCATGCTCCATGAAGTTTCCGGCATCAAGGATGAGCGACTTGCCGGCTTCTATCGCAAGCACACGGGCTCCGACCTCTCCCATCACCACCAGCGTTTCCGTTCCCACCGACGGGAGATCGAATCGAAGATCCTGATTTGGCTTGGCCATTTTCACCACTACGATTCCGGGAGGCGCAAATCCCGCTCCTCTGCGGATCGTCTCGTTCGTCCCTTCGATCGCTTCCAGCGCCAGGACGACTTTCTCCCGGACGATGACGCATTGGCCGACATCGAGCTCTCCCAGGACTTTCCCGACGTGAAAACCGACCCGGATATCTTCCCAGTCTTCCGGAGTGGGAAGATGCGTCCCCAGAACGCCTGCCGGAGCGGTCAGTTCCGGAAGAAGAAAAGTGGACGGAACGATGGTGATTCCTTCGCGCTCGAACTCATGTGCCAGCGCCCGGAGCACCTGGTCGTCATGGTTGGCTGCCACCCTCGCCAGAATCCTGATCCCTCTCCAGTCCGGACGCAGATCAAAAAGCCGGGGCTTGCGAATTCCTCCGACAAATGCCGCATATCGGACAGAGTGACGCCGGAATATCTTGAAAATCGGCGCGACCTGTCCCACACGGATCCATTCCACAGGGAACCCTTCATCCGCAATGGAGGAATTCGTCTCTCCCTGATGGGCGACGATCACGACATCGTATCCCTTTTGTCTGGCAGCCTCCAGAAACAGGTGCGGAAAAAGGCCGTTTCCGGCAATCATTCCGATGGGTCCAGGGGGAAGGATCTCGGGCATTACGGAAGAACGGGAGGCTGGAGGTTCAAAATGTCCAATGATCGGTTCCGGTCGATTACTCTTTGAAGGACGGGTTCTCATGCTGACCTTGGCGCGGAGCGGTCAGAACCCCCCTCTCCGAACGCTCGATAAATTCCAGGAGATGGCTGACTTCCGGCCCTGACGGGACCGATTCACGAACAGCTTTCAAGCCTTCTTTCTGAGAATATCCGGAGCGGAAAAGGAGTTGGTAGGCTTTTTTCAGATCCCCGACTGTCTTGGCTGGAAATTTCGCCCGTTTCAGTCCTTCAATATTCAATCCGTGAAGATATGCCCTGTTTCCGGAAGCCCATACATATGGGGGAACGTCTTTCGGAATCCCGCTCATTCCTCCCACCATGGACAGCGCACCGATCCGGACAAACTGGTGAAGGCCAGAAAGACCGCCAATAATGGCCCCGTCCTCGATCGTGATGTGGCCTGCGAGATTGGCAGCGTTCGCCATAATGATACGAGAGCCGAGATGGCAATCGTGAGCGACATGACAGTACGCCATCAACAGGTTCTGGTCTCCGATCCGCGTGACCATGCCTCCTCCCTCGGTTCCCCGGTGGATGGTCACGGACTCTCTGATGGTATTTCGATCACCAATGATGACGGAGCTGGGTTCTCCATGGTATTTGAGGTCCTGAGGAACCAGACCGACAGAGGAAAATGGATAAAAAACATTGTCTTTTCCAATGATTGTCTGGCCTTCCAGAACCACATGCGACATCAGGCGCGTTCCTGTACCGATCGAAACGCGACCGTTCACGAGGCAGTAGGGACCAATCCAGACGCCTGGCCCCAATTCGGCCTCCTTGGAAACCTGGGCAAGCGGATGGATGAAGACTTCGCCTTCCATATTCGAACCCGAATGCATATCCTGCTGTCGGCTCAAGACAGTATTTCCCCTTTACGATGCAGTCGTTTTAGTCAGTTCCCCATTGTTCGGGACTTGTCGGATCATCGCCATGATTTCGGCCTCGCAGACCAATTTTTCCCCTACATGAATCTCGCCCTGCATTTTCCAGGAACTTCCCCGGACATTTCGGGTCGTCAATGTGATCGCCAGGGTATCTCCGGGTCCTACCGGATGACGGAAGCGTGCATGGTCGATCCCCATGAAATAGGGGATGCACCCTGTCTTCTCCTGTCCGGAGCAGATCGCAAGAACCCCTCCCACCTGGGCCATCGCCTCGATCAGGAGAACTCCCGGCATAATGGGAAACTCGGGGAAATGCCCCATGAAAAAAGGCTCATTGATCGAGACATTCTTCATTCCGACAATTCTTTTTCCAGGTTCGACCTCCAGGATCCGATCCACAAGAAGAAACGGATACCGGTGAGGGAGGATTTCCATGATCTCCTGGATGTTCAGACGAATGACAGGCTCATTCATTGTCACCCCTTTTTCCGTGATTCGGCAGAGTTGGACGCTCCAATACGCGCAAGCGCGATATAAATTGAGGCAAGTCTCGAAGGATCGCCTGGATTCGAAGCCAGAGCTGGTGCGGAATGGCCGGTGAGCCAGAAACCCGGGAGTTTTCCGGAAGGCTCTGGGCAACGCCAGACTGGGCGCCAACCAGAGAATCGTTGCCGATTTCTATATGTCCGACGACTCCGGCCTGACCCGCCAGAATGACGCGATGGCCCAACCTGCTGGATCCGGAAATCCCTGCCTGGGCCACGACCACACAATCCTCCCCAATCCGTACATTATGAGCAATCTGGACAAGGTTGTCGATTTTTGTTCCCGTTCCGATGACCGTTTCTCCGAACGTGGCCCGATCGATGGCCGAGTTGGCTCCGATTTCGACATCATCGTGGATGACCACCCTGCCAATTTGCGGAATCTTGTGGCGGCGACCTGCCCTGTCCGGGGCATAACCGAAACCGTCCGATCCGATCACGGCATTTGGCTGGATAATGACGCGATTCCCGATCTGGGAATCCTCTCGAACAACGACTCCCGGATAAAAAAGGCACCCTTCTCCAATACGGACATTCCGCCCTATATGAACCCCGGGGCCAATGATGCTTCCGGCACCGATCTGAACGCCGTCGGCAATCGTCGATGCGGCACCAATCTCGACATTCTCTCCGAGCAATGCCGTCGTGGAGACGACAGCGGTTCGATGGACTCCGGAAGAAGGTTTGGGGATTGGGTAAAAAACCTGCATGATGCGGGCCAGCGCAAGATAAGGATCGCCTACGACAATCTGTGGAATCGGGAGATCCGGAACAGGTTCGGAAAGCAGGATGGCACCTGCCCGGACTTTAAACAGTTCCCCCTTGTACTTCGGATTGGCCAGGAAAGTCAGATCCGAAGGTCCGGCCTCAATCATGGACCGGACCGCACGGATCTCCTTTTGCCCGGATTCAGGACCCGGCAGGAGAGTCCCCTCTACAATCGAGACGATCTCCTCCAGGTTCATTGCCCGGATGTTCCTGGGGAATTATGTTTGTTGATGTACTGGACGACTGACCCGGTAAGATCCACCTTCGGGTTCAGATAGAGGAACCTTGGAGATGCAAAAGCCGGAGGCTGGGGGCCCATCGGAATTTTGATCGGGTGTCTCGCAATGACGATCTGGAATCCATATTTCTTGCCGACATATTGGGTTGCCGTATTCAAGGCATCCAGAAATTTCCGGATTTCCACGGCATTTTCAGAAGCGACCTGAGTCTGGATCTTCTGGAGTTCTTTCCGGTAATCCTGAACTTTTTGCTGGAAAGCAAGTTCTTTGGCCTTCAACGCATCCTTGCTGATCACACCGACCTGCTGTTCAATCTGTTTTTGCTCGCTTTGAAGGCGTTGCCGCTCTTCCTGGATTCCTTCCGCCTTTTTTTTCTGAAATTGCTTCAGGTGTGCCTGGATCGATTTTCCCAGATCCGTTTTCTGAAAAGCTTTCAGGACATCGACAACACCCACGATGTCGTTAGAAGCCCTTGCCGAAGATGGCTCTGAGAAGAACGACCATGCGCCCATGGAAAGGACGAGCCCACCCACCAAGGCGAGCCGGCCTGCAGAACGGACCCACAGATAAGACCTAGAATTGTTTCCCATGCGCATAAAACTCCCTTTCGAGAAATATTGTTGAGGTCGGGTTCCAGATACAAAAGCACCGAAATAGCTTCGAATCAACCCCCATACAGCGATCCCATCTCAAAGTTCACAACAGGACCCGGGTAGTTTCCTGGAAATGCCTGAATCTGTGGATTGGTCGTCAACGGCCATCCAAGGTCCAGGGTCAGAGGACCCATCGGAGAGTTCCACATGATACCGACCCCGGTAGCCGGCCATGAAAATCCGCCTGCGGTGATTGGCTGACCCGGGAGATACTCGCCAGAATCGTCGAAGAACAGATCGCCGTAGAATCCGAACTTTGGAAAAATTGGCCAGACATAGTCGGCATTGAAGATAAGTTCCTTGTTTCCACCCACCAGATAGCCAAACGGCATCGGTCCGGCATAGCCAAAATTATAACCCCGGTTGGAGTAGATACCGCCGACGTAGAAACGGTCCCAGACGGGAATGAATCCATTGGGCCCGAGTGGTTCAATATCCCCGATCGCACCATGGAAAGACAAGGTGGTATGTTCCGTGATGGGGATGAAGAGTGTCGCGTTCCCTGTTGCGGAGTAGAAGGACGTGTCCCCGCCAAAGGTTCCTCCATAAACGCCGACATTCCCCCAGACATGATATCCGCGATGAGGATTCATATAATTGTCGCGCCGGTCGTAGGAGATGCCGATCGAGGGACCGGTCTGCGTCCAGTACCCGACCTGCTGGAGAAATGGTGCCAGGATGGGAGCCTGCTGAACCTGCTGGACAGTGGGAGCCACCAGAAAAATCTGCTCGGACTCCATCAGCCAGGAAAGACTTGTGGAAAAATAATACCCAAAACGCCGGGTCAGGGTCACCGATCCACCGATCGCACTGTTCCAGTAGGTGAAGTAGTCCATAAACGTGTCGAAGAGAGAAATGGATGCGGCGGTCGGAGTATCCATGAACCATGGGTCCGAAATGGTGAGCGAATACATCGTGATGAATCCGCCAAGTTCGCCCGACAGGGAGACAGAGTCACCTGTTCCGAAAATGTTGTTCTGGGCGATCGTGGCCATTCCCATGACTCCAAACAGGGTGCTGTAGCCCCCGCCGATCGAGAATGTTCCCGTCGGTTTTTCCTTGACCTTCACATTCAGGTCGACAAGATTCTTCCCGACCTGCTTCGGAACGATCTGGACATTGGAAAAGAAGTTCAGGTTCTGGAGATTTCGGTAGCTGTCCTGGAGTGCGCTCGTGTCCATGATATCGGATTCCTGCACGCCGAGAACCCGCCGAATGACCTTGTCCCGGGTCAGTTCGTTTCCGGCAATATTGATCCTTCTGATATGAACGATGCCGCCTTCCGTCACCGAATAGGTCAGGCGAACCGTCTTTTTCGCAATATCGGGAATGACTTGAGGGGTGACAATCGCAAACGCGTACCCCTTGTGCCCATAAAGACGCGTCAGGTGGGTGATGTCTTTTTGCAGAAGTTTCCGGGAAAAAATCTGTGGCGGCTTCAGATGGATCTCTTTCATAAGCCGGTGATTGCTGAAAAGCTGGTTTCCGGAAACGCTCACAGACCCTATCCGGAATTGTTCGCCTTCCTGGATCGGGAAAGTCACCTTCATGGATTTTTTGTGGTTGAAGAACGAAATACGTGGCTGGCCCACTCCCACATTGATATAGCCATGATTCAGGTAGAAATTCCGGAGTCGCTCGACATCCTGGGCCGTTTCCGTCTTTTTATAGATCCCTGCGTCGGTCCACCAGCTTGTAAGCGCGAAATACGGCTTGGTCTTGATCTTTTTCTGAAGCGTGCTGGCCGGAAACTTCCGGTTTCCGGAAAAGACAACTTTCCGGATCTTCGTCTGCCCGCCTTCCCGGATCAAAAAGATAAGCTCGATTTTTTTCCGGCCGATTTTTTTCTGGATGGGGATGACCTGGGAGTTGTAATATCCGGACTTCCGGTATGCTGCATTGATTCTCTCGACATTCTCGTGGACCTGGTTGCCATCGTAGAACGATGCAGGGAGAAGCGTCAGCTTCTTCCTCAGATCCGAAGAGGTTTTTGAAGAGTTTCCGACGAAAGAGATTTTTTCGATTGTCGGTCGTTCCACCAGATCGAATTCGATCCTGATCCCTCCCTCATAGCCTTCGGCATAAACCTTGACCTGAGAGAAATAGCCGGTGGAATAGAGAATCTTCAGATCCGAACGGATGGAAGAATCTGAAAAGACGTCTCCAACCTTTGTATGGATCTTGTCCCGAATGGTCCCTATATCAATCCTGCGGTTCCCTTTGATCACGATTTTCTTGACCAGAACGGCTTCGCTATCCGATGCACTCCAACCACTCAGTGGAAAGGCCAGGGATATGGAAAGGACACAGACAATCAGGGCAAAGACACGAATAAAAGGATTACGGTCGTTCAATGGCCTTCCATACATCATTACTGTTGCGTTCAGAAGAATTGGGGCCCCTGGATCCGGCCATTGGCTGAGCCAAAACATCCCATACCCGTTATCAGGAAAAAATCCCATGCACTATAGCACGGGAACCTCAAATATCCCAACCTCCAATTAAACAAGAAAATCATCGCCCGGCCGGATCATGCCCTGTACAACGATCCGGAGGCTGTCCCGACATTGGATCCGAGTTCCCCACAGAATCCCTTGAAGAGATTCTGGACCGGCACATCCCATGCCACCGACAGAGATTTCACCTTGACAGAGCTGTCTGTTCTCTTTATAGTTTCTGCCCGTGCCGAGGTAGCTCAGTCGGTAGAGCAGAGGCCTGAAAAGCCTCGTGTCGGCAGTTCGATTCTGCCCCTCGGCACCATAATAACCTCGAATATGTTCCTTCCGTCATTTTCCGTTCTTTTCCCGGCTGTCCGCGATTCTCAGCAATGCATTCATAATGGCCACCGCAACAGTCGAGCCACCCTTGGGACCATGCGTCGTTATCCAGGCAACCCTGTCCTGTATCGAAAGAAGTTCCTTGGACTCCGAAGCGCCTACAAATCCGACCGGAACGCCAACGATCAATGAGGGAGAGGCCCTTTCATCCCGTACCAGTCTCAGGACTTCAAACAACGCAGTCGGCGCATTCCCCACAACGACAATGGCCCCTTCCATCATGGGCAAGCCTTTTCTCATCGCCAGAGTGGAACGGGTCACACCTTCTTTCTTTGCCTGATCGATCACATCCCTGTCCGACACATGACACTGGAGAACATTGCCGAACTTTTCCGTCAACGGACGCGATATCCCGCTTTCAACCATCTGCACATCCACAAGGATCGGAGCGGCGTTCCGGATTGCCCGGACTGCAGAGACGATCGCTTCGGGGTGATGATCCATTACGTCCGCAATCTCAAAATCCGCAGCGGCATGGACAGCCCGTCTCACGACCTGGTGCCAGTCGTATTCAAAACCGAACCCGGAAATCGTTTCATCGATGATCCTGAAACTTTCCTCCTCGATCTTGTCCGGCTGGGGAATGGGAGGCGAGGAAGGAGGTTCGGAAGGATCGAACTGGCGGCGGATGGTGGATGCCATGGCCCGAATAAACGGGGGAGTGTCCAGAAGACCGAAGACATGATGGATCTCCGCTTCGGGAAGCTGGGTTTCCTTGAAAAGAGAGTCGAAACGCTCCAGCGTTCTGGAAGGCTCTTCATCAAAAGTCACCACGGCAAGTTTTCTTGGCGGCGCAGCCAGCAGGTCCCGGAGGGTACGCTCAAAAGCACCTCTTCCCTCGGAGAGTGCCAGGACCGCCACATGGCGGTATCCTCCACGCCGGAGGAGCTGATTTCTGATCCCTTCAAGGTGCAGATGACTGGATTCGCTTAAAAGCAGGACGCTTGGAGTCATGATGTTTGTTCCGCTTTCTTCATTTGGCGTGAACGGATGGGTTCACTGTTTTTGTTTTCCTGCCGCGAAGATTCCCGGATGCTTTGATCGTTCTTGACAGGCGCGAATTTCCGGAAATGTTCCGGTTTGTATCATACCGGTCGTAGAGGCCTTCAGAAATTGGATGAGAGGGTTCTGGATTCAAAGCGAACCCTGAGCGCCTCTACAAACTGGTTCAGAACCAGGGGATTCGATGGAAAATAAAGATGCAAGTAGGAAGCGACCAGGTTCGGCATCTGGAATCCCTCGGGCTTCTCCTGAACGGTAAAGGCGGGAGCAAGTGCCTGACCGGACGATGCTTCAAGCGGAATCAGTTCACTGTAGTGAAAAAGATGCCCGCGAATGCTCCCCGTCGCTGCTTTCCAGAAACCGCCGTCGACAGGATGGGCCTCGATATACCCCAACCTCTTCAGTCTTCCGTTCATGCGGAAACGAAACGGCAGGATCCCCAACCAGTCGGTTTCCTGATTTTCCTGTTCATGATCGGGTCCATGCGACAGATAAAGCATTCCCCCGCACTCCGCGTAAACAACTCCTCCGTTTGCATGAAAATCCCGGACAGAGGAAAGGAATCCCCTGTTGCCAGAAAGACTTCCGGCGAAATGCTCCGGGTATCCACCCCCCAGATACAGCCCATCGAGATCGGCTGGAAGCTTCCGGTCGGATTGGGGGGAAACCGGAACGAGCTGGATTCCGCGTTCTTCCAGAACCGACCAGTTCTCGGGGTAGTAGAAGCGGAATGCGCTGTCCCATGCAACTCCGAGTCTGATGGAGGATGTCTTCTCCCGAAAAGTGGCTCCCGGAATGATTCGCTCTTCCGCACATCCAGGTGGCGTTGCCGAAACCTGGCTGAACCGGGAGCAGCTACGTTCCCAGTCCCAGTCCGCCGTCAATTCGGACAACTTTTTCCGGATCCGCGAAAGACTTCCTTTCTCCTCAAGTTCCCTCACGTCAACCAGCCCAAGATGGCGTTCCGGAAGAGCAAGATCTTCGTGTCTGGGAAGGGTTCCGATCAAAGGGGGCAATTTTTCCTGATCAAGCGCCCGGGCAAGTATTTCTCCATGACGTCGGGATCCGGTCTGGACGGCGATGACCCCATCCAGACTCCATCCCGAGCGGTACTCCCGAACCCCCTTGACGACCGCGGCAACGGTATCGGCCATGCCCTTCGCATAGACTGCCAGAAAAACAGGCAGTCCAAGAGCTTTGGCAACATCGTATGTGGACGTTCCTTTTTCCAGTCCGTCGTAAAAACCCATGACCCCTTCGACCACTCCGCCGGAAAGAGACCGGATCATCCGGTCATATAGCGCCGGAAGCTCTTCCCCAGCTGAAAAGAAAAGGTCGAGATTGACCGAGGTCCTGCCCGTCATCCATTCATGGAAACGAGGATCGATGAAGTCCGGTCCGCATTTGAAAGGACGGACCCGATAGCCGCGCTCTTCAAGTCCATGAAGAAGCGCCAGAGTCGCAAGAGTCTTCCCGGAACCGGAGTGAAGACCTCCGACGAGAACTCCCGGGCGTTCAGGCATCAAATGGCCCCGCCAACCATCGACGGCGGACAATTCAGCAGATGGACCACAGGAGGACCTTCCCGGAAAAAATCGATGATATTCAAAGCGGCATAGTCCTGGCTGAACCGGAAATAATGCTCGAGAGAGAGTCCCATGGCATTCAGCAGAAAAACCCTGTTGACCCCGCTGTGCCCCACCATCAGCACATTTTTACCAAACCCCGTTCGGGCGATATAGTCTTTCAGAGCCAGGGAGATCCGGCCATGGAATCCTCGCAGGCTTTCACCGCCGTCCGGGGCGAACGACAAATCAAGCTCTTGCCATCGGAGGTACCCTTCCGGGTCAAGCGCCGAAATCTCTTGACGGGTCTTCCCTTCCCATGTTCCGAACGACCGCTCCCTGAATTCCGGATTCTGCTCCCGAAAAAGCATCCGGCCATCCGTCAGGATCCTGATTCCTTCAATGGTCCGCTGGAGGTTGCTCGACACACAGGAATCAATGCTCATAACCCGGAAGTGTTCCCTCCAGAATTCCATCTGGCTTCTTCCCCGATCCGAAAGGGGAATGTCGGTGGAACCATTGATGACCGATTGTTCGGAATTCTCAAGATGCCCATGACGGAAGAGAAAAAATCGGATCCGATCCGGATGGATAGACTCGGCAAGATATTTCATCAGCTTCGATAAGAATCAGTCCAGGTGGATTGATTCACCTGGGGAAGCCGTGTCCCCGAAACGGTTTCGAACAGGGCTATCAAGCGGGTGGCCGATTTTCTCCGATACAGGAAAACCCGATTCCGGGGCTGGAGATACCCCTCCCGGAAATCTCTTTTCTTGCCAGACTCAGACAGGGTCATGGGGATTGTCCTCAAGCTGAAATGCCCTTATATGGGACTGAGTGAAGGGATGCTTCGAAGCATGCACCGGAAGACGATGAACGGGAATCCCATGCAAGCCAGATTATAACAAACCCTGATCGAAATTCCAGAAGACCATGGAGCGAAAAACATTGCCAGAGAACAGTCAAGCTTGCTAAAATGCGGCTTAAAATCACGGTTCACCAGATCTAAGGAGAAAGATTCGATGCAACGACGGTACCTTGGCAGGAGTGGCGTTTCTGTTTCATCCATTGGTCTCGGGCTCATGGGAATGTCGGATTTTTACGGAAGCAGGGACCGTGAAGAAGCCCTTAAAACCATTCATCATGCAATCGAAAAAGGCATGACCTTTCTCGATACGGCCGATGTCTACGGAATGGGAGAAAATGAAAGGCTCCTTGGCGAGGCACTGAAAAGCCACTCCCGGGACAACCTTTTCATCGCCACAAAATGCGGGATTGTCCGCGACCCCTCGACAGGGGAGTACCAGGGGATAAACGGCCGTCCCGAATACATCCGAAAAGCCTGCGAGGAAAGCCTGACCCGTCTGGGGATCGAAACCATCGACCTCTACTACCTCCATCGGGTGGATCCCGACACCCCCATCGAAGAGTCGGCTGGCGCCATGGCAGAGCTTGTCCGGGAGGGAAAGATCAGGGCCATCGGTCTGTCGGAAGCCTCTCCCGAGGATATCCGGAAAGCCCACCAGGTTTATACGGTAACCGCACTTCAGAGCGAGTATTCCCTGTTCACAAGAGACGTCGAGGTCGAGGTCCTTGGAACAACCAGACAGCTCGGGATCGGGTTTGTCGCTTACAGTCCTTTCAGCCGCGGCCTTCTGACCGGACGACTGCAACCGTCGGAACTGCCCTCGGACGATGATCGCGGGAAAAATTCCCGATTCCCCCGATTCCGGACGGAAAACTTCCAGCACAATTTCGAGAGGGTCCAGAAGCTGGAGGAAATCGCCGCACGAAACGGAGTGACCCCGGTTCAGCTCTCGCTGGCCTGGCTTCTGGCACAAGGCCCGGACATTGTCCCGATTCCCGGAACCAGCAGGAGAAACCACCTGAACGAGATTCTGTCGACCTTGGATCACCCGGTGCCATTTCTCGAGTTTGTCCATCTCGACGAGATTTTCCCTCGTGGCATCGCAAAGGGAGAACGGTATTCGGAAGAAGGGATGAAAAGGGTTTATCAGGTTCCCCTTCCGGCCCAGACATCCCACTGAGTCGAGTCGAGCGAGGACTAACCCCGCAATGTCGATCCGATGTTCATGTGGGACATCTCTCCCAGCACGGTCAAGGAAACCATCTCCAGAAGCTCCACGCAGAAGCCCATGAAGTCTCCGGACAGGGCATCCTGCTTTTTCAGGACCCAACTTGCCGGAACAAGAACCAGGAGGAGCGAGGCAGCCAGAACCGGGATATCCTTGATGCCTGTCATCAAAGACATGAGCAGAAGAGTCAGGACAGTCGTCACCACGATACGAGTCCCTGACAGTCCTTTAAAGAACGCTCCCCCCAGCCCTCCGGAAAGAGGAATGGACGGAAGGAAGCGGTATACGAGGAAAATCAGCAGAGGAAGCCCACCCCGGGCCCAGACCGTCACCAGGACAAGATCGACAGGCCGGTAAAAAAACGTTCCAAGCAGAACGGTTTTCAGCAGAACCCCCAGAACAAGACTTAAAACACCAAACGTCCCCAGATGCGGATCCTTGCGGATCCGCTCTTTCTCTTCCGGACTCTGTCCAGCCAAAGCGGTTTCCCATGTGTCAGCCCAGCCGTCCCAATGGATTCCTCCCGTCATTGCCGACCAGAAGACGACAAGAACGACTGCCGAAACGAGTGGCGGAACGCTCTCCAGAGCGAACCACAGCAATCCCAGGCAAGCCCCGATGGCGCAACCGACAATCGGAAAGAGCTCCGGACAGATCTGAAACCGGGCGCCTTCCTGAAACACGCCTGAAGGGATCGGGAACCGGCTGAAGAACGAAAGCGTTCCCCATAAACACGGGAGGATGTTTTTTCTCAATTGGGCCCGGAGACCTTGGCTGCTTCAAAGGTCGCCATTTCCTGGTAGAGAATCACTGCAGAACGAACGATCTGCGCGGCCATCGCACCGCCTGTTCCTTCCCCGAGCCTCAAGCCCAGGCGCAGCACAGGATCCAGGGAAAGCGCCTCCAGAATCCGACGATGTCCCGGTTCCACTCCTTCATGACCCGCCAGCAGGAATCCTGAAAGCCGTTTGTCGAGCCGGACGGCAACCAGGGCTGCGGCGGTGGTGATCAATCCATCAAGAACGACGGGAGTCCTTTTTTCCGCGGCTCCGACGATAAACCCGACGATAGCGGCGATTTCCAGTCCGCCGACAGCCCATAGCCAATCCAGCGGGGTGGCCATGAGATGCCGGTATCGCATCAGGGCTTCTTCGATCACGCGGATCTTCAGACGATATGACTCGTCGTTGACGCCCGTACCCCTTCCGGTCACCTCTTCCGGTGGCATCGGCAAAAGCGCAGCGGCCAGGGCCGATGAAGCAGTCGTATTGCCAATTCCCATCTCTCCGGTTACAAGAAGTTTGTATCCCTCCGCGACCAGACAGTGCGCTCTTTCTCTTCCCACCGCCATCGCTTTCAGACCAACCTCCGGAAACATTGCCGGTTCGGAAAGAAAATTCCGGGTGCCTGGAGCAACCTTCCGGTGAAGAATACCGGGAATGCCCGACAGATCGCCCTGAACACCGACATCGACCACTTCAAGGCCTACGTCCAAAGAGCGGGTCAGCACATTGATCGCAGCCCCTCCTTCCGAAAAGTTTTTGACCATTTCCTGTGTCACGACCGAGGGGTAAGCGGAAACTCCCGCCTGCGTAATTCCATGGTCTGCAGCAAAAACACAGACAATCGTTTTGGGAGTCGGCAAATGGGAGGTACCGTGAACCACCCCATACCATTGTGCCAGTGCTTCAAGCCTTCCCAGGGATCCGGGAGGTTTGGTCAACCGGTTCCAGTGGGACAGAATCTCCGCATGAAGGGGAGATTCTGAGGTGCACCCCGTCTCGAGGTGCGGGATGTTGGAGATCCATTCTTCCACTGTCGCACGAACGTGGGCGTGAGGCACATCCGCCTGCTTTCCCTAAAGGTGAACAAAAGATGTCCACGGTTGATTGTTCCCGTCCGACAGGATGAAATCGACCCGCTTTATCCCGGACAGGCGCAGCTTCCCAGAAAACTGCGGCATGAGAATAATGGCGATCCGGACGATTCTCCACGCGCAAACACCAAAAACGCGGTTGGAAAAAGTCAAATCCACAAAAGTCGAAAACGGTTTTTAGCAAAAACGCATCAGAAAATCGCCTCGAGTCTAATCGGGAGCAGTCTTTAACGGAATAACGCACCCAACAACAAGAAGATAGACGAAATCCGCCCTGACCGCCAGCATCTGATTCATTTCTCCCAGAAAATCCGTAAAGCGACGACCCAGCGGGGTCATCGGGATGCCTCCCAGACTCGCTTCCTCCGTCACGACCACAGTCATCCCTTTCCGTTCGAACAAAAAA